>CAYWYT010000112.1:0-7986 GCA_964462665.1 uncultured Woeseiaceae bacterium
GCACAGTTCGGTCGACCTCGAACATCAATTCGTTCTTCCAGGAGCTCAGGATGTCGTGAAAATGCGCGATTTGCTTATCGCCCATGTACTCCTCGCCACGTGTCGGCTTGTACGGATCGATGCCGTGAATCGGGCCACTAAGCATGTCACCGCGGGGCCTGGCGCCGCGTGAAGGGGTTTTTCGGGCTATCGTCGTGCGTGTGACCTTCTTCTTGGTCACGGTTTTCTTCTTGCTGGGTTTCTTCTTACTCACGTTTTTCGCGACCTTTTTGGTGGGGGCTTTCTTTTTGCTCACTTTCTTCTTGCCGGCCTTCTTAGGGGTCGCCTTTTTCTTGCTCACTTTCTTCTTGCTGACCTTCTTCTTGCTGACCTTCTTAGGGGCTGCCTTTTTCTTGCTGACCTTCTTCTTGCCAGCCTTCTTGGGGGCCACCTTTTTCTTGCTTACCTTCTTTTTGGCAGTTTTCTTCCTGGCCGGCTTCTTGCTGACCTTCTTCTTGGCCACAGCTTTCTTCGCCACCTTTTTCTTGGCTACTTTCTTCTTGCTGGTTTTTTTAACTGGAACCTTCTTTCGAGAGGTCGTCGCTTTCTTCTGCTTCTTGCTTGCAGCCTTCTTTGCCGCCATGTGGGACTCCTGCCGGATCGAGAAAAGGCCGGGATTATACATTGCTGGCGGCTGCATGGAAGCCTATTTTTTTCAGCTTTTTTCAGCTGAGCGGAGTCGCGCTGAAAGCCCCGTAGATAGGGGCCTACGAGCATCGTTTTATTGTTCGAATTACATTACACTAACCCGATTTGACGGGCCATTGGCGCCACCTGCACATGCGATTAAGCAAAATTAAGCTCGCCGGCTTTAAATCATTCGTTGACCCCACCACAATTACCTTTCCCAGCAGCCTGGTTGGCGTGGTTGGACCGAACGGTTGCGGTAAGTCCAACGTAATTGACGCTGTCCGCTGGGTAATGGGCGAAAGCTCCGCCAGCCGACTGCGCGGCGACTCTATAACAGACGTGATCTTCAATGGATCCAGCACGCGCAAGCCCATAGGCGCGGCATCCGTTGAACTTCTGTTCGACAACACCGAAACCTCTCTCGAAGGCCAGTACGCCAAATATGCCGAGATTTCGATTCGTCGTGAGGTATCACGCGATGGCATATCGAACTACTACCTGAATGGCACTCGTTGCCGTCGCAAGGACATCACGGGCGTGTTTCTCGGTACCGGTCTGGGGCCACGAAGCTACTCGATCATCGAGCAGGGCATGATTTCGAGACTGATCGAAGCCAAGCCCGAAGATGTGCGCGTTTTCCTCGAGGAAGCGGCGGGTATTTCCAAGTACAAAGAAAAACGTCGCGAGACTTCCAATCGCATCAAACACACGAAAGAAAACCTTGATCGCCTCCTGGACGTCCTCGATGAAGTCGAGAAGCAGATCAAGCACCTGGATCGCCAGGCAAAAACTGCTGAGCGCTACAGCCGCTATAAGGATGAAGAACGACGCACATCTGCGGAGTTGCTTGCGCTGCGCACCAGCGAGTTGGATGACGGAGCAAATTCCGCCGATCGTCAGTTTGCGGAGCGCCGGACGCAGCTTGAGGCTGCGATTGCCAAACAGCGTAAACAGGAAGCCGGCGTTGAGGACGCGCGCGAGAAACAAAGTGAGCGCAGCGATGCGTTCAATCAGGTACAGGGACGATTCTACAAAGTAGGTTCGGAGATCGCTCGACTGGAGCAATCCATTGAGCACGCCCACGAACTTCGTGAACGGCAGAGCAAAGACCTTGAGCAGGCGCGGCAGGGCGCTCGCGAGATCCTCGAACATATCGACAAAGATCAAACAGAGATCGCCCAGCTTGAGCTGACGTTGAACGAACTGGTGCCAGGTCTCGAGCAGGCACGGCAAAGTGAGGTCGCTTCGGGTGAATCCTTGCTGCAAGCAGAATCCGCGCTTGCCGATTGGCAACAGGGCTGGGACGAGTATTCCGGCAAGTTCAACGAATCGCAGCAGATGCGAAATGTTGAGCAAACACGATCGGAGCAGATTGAGTCCCGCATTCTGAGTTTCACCGAGCGACGTAAGAAACTTGATGAGGCGAAGTCCGGTGCAAGCATCGAAGAGCTCAAAGCGTCCTTCGACGAGTTGACGGCGTTGGAAATGCGCCAGAGACAAGCGCGCGGCGAATTTGATCGTCACCTCGCGGACATCGGCGAAAAGATTCGCAAACTTCGCGAACAAGACCAAAAACTGACACGGCTGGTTGATGAACGACGATCCATCCTGAATACGGCGCAAGGTCGGTTCGCATCACTTGAGGCGTTGCAAAAAGCCGCGCTTGGTGAAGGCGACGGCGATGTCAAATCCTGGCTCGAAGGCGCTGGTCTTGATGGCAATAAGCGCGTCGCGCAATCCATCGACGTAACAGACGGTTGGGACCGCGCGGTAGAGACAGTGCTTGGAGGCTACCTGCAAGCCGTTTGTGTCAGTGACATCAACTCATTGACTGACAGCATTAGCAATTTCAAGTCGGGTGACGTGACCTTCCTGGAGCAGGCACACGGGCAATCGAGTGCCGAGGGCTCAGGCGATTCACTCGCTGCCAAAGTGTCTGGCGCGCCGCTGGCGTTACAAAATTTACTTTCGGGCGTTCGAGTCGTGGATTCATTGGGAGCGGCGTTAGCCGTTCGCGAAGGCCTCGACGAAAACCAGTCTGTTATCACAGCGGATGGTATCTGGATGGGCAGCGATTGGTTGCGCGTATCCAAAGACAAAGACGCGAAGGCGGGCATCCTGGCGCGTGAGCACGAGATGCGTCGTTTGAAGGTCGATACTCGTGAGTTACAGGCTAGATTCGATAGCTCGCGTAAGCTCTTGCAAGACGGTAGAACACGACAGAATCAGTTGGAAGAACGGCGCGAAACATTGCAACAGGACGCTGCATCTCTGCTCGGTGAGTATTCCGAAACCAAGGCCGCATTAGACGCGGGCAAGTATCGGCTCGATCAGGCCGATGCACGCCAAATCGCAGTCGCTGCGGAAGCCGCTGAGCTTGGCACTGATCAAATAACCGCAGAAGAGCAGTTGCGTGAATCAAAACGTCGCATTGATCAGGCTTCAGAGGTTATTGAAGTGCTCAGCGACGAGCGACAAACTTTGGAAGCGCGCCGCGATGAGTTACGCGAAGAGTTGCAACGAGTTCGCGAACAAGCGGACACAGATCGTCTGTCCGTACAGGAAATAACTATTCAGTTTGAAAGCCGGCGCAACAGTAAAGACTCTGCAGCGCAAAATCTCGCACGCATGAAATCGCAGCTTGAGCAGTTTCAATCGCGGGAAGGCGAAATTCAGGAGCAACTCGAACACAGCCAGTCGCCGTTGGTTGATAACAAAGCGTTGCTTGAACAACAGCTGGAAACCCGCGTAACGGTCGAACAGGAACTCGGCGCTGCGCGACAACTTGTCGAGCAAGTTGAGAGTGAGCTTCGAGAGTTGGATCAGGCTCGAATGCAGATTGATCAGGCCGTTGATGAAGAACGCCAAATGGTTAATGAAGCCGAGATGAGCGCAAGAGAATTGCGTGTTCGTCGCGAAGGGGTCGCGGAACAACTCACTCAAACCGGATTCGAATTCGACACGCTTATTGCGGAGATGGATGAGTCCGCGACGATCGAAAGCTGGGACGAAAAACTTGAGAAGGCACAGCGTCGTATCGACCGTCTGGGCCCGATCAACCTTGCGGCTATTGACGAATTCAAGGAGCAGTCCGAACGCAAAGAATATCTCGATGCGCAACTTTTAGATTTGAACAGTGCGTTGTCCACTCTCGAAGGTGCCATTCGCAAAATTGATCGCGAAACCAAAGCACGCTTCCGTGAGACATTTACGAATGTTAACGAAGGCTTCAAGAACTTGTTTCCGAAGTTATTCGGTGGCGGGCATGCCTACCTGGAGCTGACCGGCGACGATTTGTTGTCCGCCGGCGTTACGGTAATGGCGCGTCCACCTGGCAAGAGAAACAGTACGATTCACTTGCTGTCAGGTGGAGAAAAAGCACTAACGGCTGTAGCACTGGTATTCTCAATCTTCGAATTGAATCCGGCTCCGTTCTGCCTCCTCGACGAGGTTGACGCACCGCTGGATGATGCGAACGTCGGTCGCTTCTGTGACATCGTTCGTACTATGTCGGAGAAGGTTCAGTTTGTATTCATTACGCACAACAAGGTAACCATGGAAATGGCGCGGCAGTTGACTGGCGTGACCATGCAAGAGCCGGGCGTATCGCGTCTGGTATCTGTGGATCTTGACGAAGCGGTGAAAATGGCGGCGAGTTAGGATTGCGACGTGGACGGGCTACGCTGGTTATTGTTGCTTTTTGGAGCGTTGGTTGTAGCTGGCGTGTACCTCTATACCCGCAGAGAACGCGAAGAGCCTGCGCCTGAGTCTGAGGTCGTGCCTGAACCTCGCATTACGCCGACCTTAGGCGGCGCGCCGATGAACGAGGCCGAATCAGCAGTGCAAGACCCTGCGACGGAAACACAGCAAGAACCGCAGATAACAACTCCGGCAGCACAGAAAATCGTCACTCTGCGAGTAGTCGCGAAGAACAAGGGCGCATTTAAGGGCGACGAACTTATCCTGACACTGCGTGGCATTGGCATGCGCTCCGGCAAGTTCGGCATTTATCATCGTTATGATGGCAATGATGAATCCAGAACAATTTTCAGCGCAGCGAGTCTTGTTGAGCCCGGCAGTTTTGATCTGGCAAACATCAAAGAACAAGAGATCCCCGGAATTAGTATTTTCATGATTATCCCCGGACCTGTTGATGCTGCTGAGGCATTTGATTTGATGATGCAAGCTGCCAGAGCCTTGACACAAACTATGGATGCGGAATTGCTGGATGAGTCTGGTAGCAGCCTTAGTATCCAACGCGAACGATATATGCGCGAAGAAATTATCCAGTTCCAACATAGCAATTTGGTTGCGTGATAAAGCAGATCGAGTCACTGCGCGAGCAGATCCGACACCATAATTATCGTTATCACGTTCTCGATGACCCGGAAGTGCCGGACATCGAATACGATCGCCTCATGCGGGAGCTTCAGGCTCTCGAAGAAAAACATCCCGAACTCGTTACGCCTGACTCGCCTACGCAGAGAGTCGGAGACACGCCGATGGCGTCATTCGGATCGGTCGCACATCGAGTGCCGATGCTGTCTCTCGATAACGCTTTCTCCGCAGAAGAATTGTACGACTTCCATCGTCGCGTCACGACAAGACTCGAAATGGAAGAATCCGATTCTGTGCGTTATGCCGCAGAGCCAAAACTTGATGGCGCAGCTGTCAGTTTGTTGTACGAAAATGGTGTGCTGGTCCGTGGTGCGACCCGTGGCGATGGATCGACCGGCGAGGACATCACGCACAATGTGCGGACTATTGAATCGATTCCATTGCGCTTGGTTGGAAAGAACTACCCGTCGTTGCTAGAGGTGCGCGGTGAAGTGTTCATGCCAAAGGCGGGTTTTGAGGCGTACAACGAAAAGGCACGTGCCGCGGGTGAAAAAACATTCGTCAATCCACGCAACGCAGCGGCGGGAAGTTTACGCCAGCTAGACCCCAAACTAACGGCGGCACGTCCTTTGGATATCTACGTCTACTTTGTGGGTGAATCTGAAGGTGCAGCACTACCTCCCAGGCACAGTGAAATCCTCGACCAGCTTCAGGAGTGGGGGCTTAAGACATGCCCAGAGCGCAGAGCAGTAGACGGAATTGCTGGGTGCCTTGCGTTCTATGACGAGATTGGCGCCAAGCGAGATGCGCTGCCCTATGAAATCGATGGGGTCGTCTACAAGGTGGACGAACTTTCGCAGCAACGAGAATTGGGTTACGTGTCGCGCGCACCGCGATGGGCTATCGCACACAAGTTTCCTGCGCAGGAAGAACTCACGACCGTACTAGACATCGAGTTTCAGGTTGGTCGAACCGGCGCATTGACGCCTGTTGCACGGTTAGAGCCAGTATTCGTCGGCGGCGTAACCGTCAGCAACGCAACCCTGCACAACATCGATGAGCTTAATCGCAAGGACGTTCGTGTTGGCGATACGGTCATCGTGCGACGAGCAGGCGATGTCATTCCCGAGGTAGTGAGCGTTCTTGAAAAGCGTCGACCAGACGGAACGAAACGTGTGGGACTGCCCAAAAAGTGTCCGGTGTGTCACTCCGCCGTTACGCGCGAGGAGGGCGAAGCCGTTGCCCGTTGCACGGGAGGACTGTTTTGTTCCGCGCAGAGAGCAGAGGCACTGAAACACTTCGTGTCTCGCAAGGCGATGGATGTGGATGGCCTGGGCGGAAGGATGATAGAACAGCTCGTGGCGATCGATCGATTGAAAACGCCTGCCGATATCTATTCGCTGCGAGTGGATGAACTTGCTGCGATGGAGCGCATGGGTGAGAAATCTGCTGCTAATCTCGTTTTTGCGATCGAAAAGAGCAAGGTGACAACGCTCGCTCGCTTCTTGTATGCATTGGGAATTCGCGAAGTCGGTGAGGCAACCGCTGCGAGCCTGGCAGCCTTCTTCGGCAAACTACCGGGAATAATTGCAGCGAGTGAGGAAGAATTACTCGCCGTTGCGGACGTCGGACCCATCGTCGCGTCTCGCATTAGATCGTTTTTCGATGAGCCGCATAACCTGGATGTGATCCAGCAACTTCAAGTCTCTGGAGTAGCTTGGGTAGAAACCGAACCACAGGAATCGCCCGCCGACGGGTCGCTAACGGGCAAGGTTTTCGTCCTCACAGGAACACTCACCGAGATGAGCCGGGATGATGCAAAGCTACTTATCCAGCAACTCGGTGGCAAGGTAACGGGCAGCGTATCGAAGAAAACGGACTTCCTTGTCTACGGCGACAAGGCCGGATCAAAGCTCACAAAGGCGCAGAGTCTGGATGTAGGCACTTTAAACGAAGCTGAATTCCTAAAATTGATAGCAAGAGAATAAGGGCCATTGAACTCCTCACACCCTGTAAAACTGGGCATTTCGTGCAAAAAGGCTTCTTGCTCGGCATTCAACCCAAATGCAAAACTTGGGCTGTTTTTCCCAAGTCCGACATTTCGTTCGCATAAATGGCTCGGCCTGAATATATTTTGCGCCCATGCAAGATGACACTAAAACAAAAATTATGAACGCGTTTTTGGTCGCGCTCAGGCCAATCGCGAAAATACTACTTAGATTTGGCATTGGCTTCAGGGAGTTTTCTGAGGTGGCCAAAATTGCCTTTGTAGATGTCGCATCCTCGGAGTATGGACTGAGGGGTCGCCCTACGAATATCTCCCGTGTAGCTGTAATGACGGGACTCACTAGGAAAGAGGTCAGACGAATTAGAGAGAGAATAGTGTCAGGGAGCGAAGCAACAAAAGTTAAATCCACTCCTCTTAGTGAGATCCTTCATCGATGGCACTCGGAAAGCGAATATCTAGACTCGGCGGGCCGGCCGGTATCTCTCGAGTTCGTCGGGGAAGGCTCCTCGTTTTCAAGTCTAGTAAAAAAGTTCGGTGGTGATATTCCGCCTGGAGCGATGAGGACGGAACTCAAACGTGTAGGAGCGGTTGAAGAAACCGAACAGGGCAAGCTTAAGGTGGTAAGTCGAGTCATTTATCCAGTTGGTGAAATTGACAATCTAATTACGGCGGTTGTACATGCCGTTTATCCTCTAGTTTCTACGATCGCACACAATGTGGATCCTGACCGAGATGGAAGTACCTGGGCGCAAATCAATACATACTCCCAGTTAATTAGAAGAACTGATTTTCCGCGCCTGAGGCGTATCAGTTTAGATCGACTACATGAAGTATCAGAGTCGTTTGATGACTTGTTTTTAGCGTATGAGACTCTGCATGAGAACGATGAAACTGAGAATGATAAGAACGTCGTCACCGTAGGCGTGTTCTATTTTGAAGAGCACGACGGTATTGCGTCAAAAATTTGGTAG
>CAYWYT010000113.1:0-7981 GCA_964462665.1 uncultured Woeseiaceae bacterium
TATAAGAACGTGCTAGTGCATTGCGTAGCCTATCTGACAATAGCCTTGGTTTGTGTCAGCTGCGATCAATCGGCAACCCCGTCAGAAAATTAGTCGGATGCCCATTTAAAACCTGAACCAGTAGTTGAATCCGGACGAGTTCAAATCCGACTCGACTAGACGCGGCTGCGGTGGAAGACATTGCCGCCCTTGGGCTTGAGGTGCCAATCGTAGGGCGTGCATTCGTCATTGTATAGAGAGATAGCGATACCGCTCCTCACCTCGGTACGGGTGTCACGGGCAACCCCTTATGGGGTGCAGACGTTCGAGACTTTTCCGCCAACGACGTAGCCTATGTTGCCGATGGTGGCGATTCCGTTAGCGGTTATCCATTTGACGACATAGCCGACCTTCCCTCTGGTGAGCACTATGCGCAGGCGTTCCTGAATGTCTATACCACCTTTAAGCGGGCGGACGGCCACACCATTGAGGCGCATTTGAACAGTGGCGCATTTCAAAGTCCTTTTGATGCACCGGGAAACGCTTGCAGCGATGTGCATAAATTGATGCGGAAAACGAGGGTTTGCCGTCGCTGAACTTCAAGTTGAACAATGTCATTCAACCGCCTAAACCTCTCGTAGCCGGTGAGGTATTGCAACAGGAAAATTTTGATGACACTGAATGGGTGAAGTCCGTAAAGATAAAGAGCGCAAAGCTGTCCGAGTTCTGGGACCGTGACATGTATATTGGCGCCAAGGTTCTGTTGACGCCAGGTTACAATGAGCACCAAAACGTACGCTACCCTGTTCTGTACATGCAGGGTTACTCTTCGGGACTAACCCCA
This sequence comes from uncultured Woeseiaceae bacterium, assembly GCA_964462665.1. Taxonomy (GTDB): domain Bacteria; phylum Pseudomonadota; class Gammaproteobacteria; order Steroidobacterales; family Woeseiaceae; genus UBA1847. Next base: position 824 of record CAYWYT010000113.1, read on the forward strand.
ATGCCCTGGGCGCCTGAAGAATGGTTCAATCCGGATTACCAACCAACACACCCTGGCGTCGCCAATCAGCTCAATGGTTTTTATGACGTTTGGACTTCCGGCGCGTTGGACAAATTCATCGTTATTACCTTTCGCGACGCAAATCCATTTTTCGATACATCTTACTCTGTGAACAGCGAGAACTTAGGTCCTTACGGTGATGCACTCACGCAAGAGCTAATGCCTTATCCGCAGCAGGAATTTCGAATTGTGGCTGAGCCCAGGAGCAGGATACTTGCGGGTCGCTCGACTGGTGGGTGGGAGGCAGCGGCAATGATGGTGTTTTAGCCAGGTATGTTCGATGGCAGTTTTCCATGGGCCCCTGATCCGATCGGTTTCCGAAAACTAATGCAAATCAATATCTACGATTACAACAGCGCCTATTAAAATGAACTGGAGTGGATCAGTACACCATTGCCCGCGCAGCGTGAGACGGATGGACTGGTAAACTATTTTGTACTCGACGAGAACGCCTACGAGCAGACTGTCGCGGACAAAGATCGGTCCGGTGGCCAATGGGCTATCTGGCAGGCGGTGTACAGCCCGGTTGGTGGCGACGGTTACCCGACGCCACTTTGGGACTCGGATACTGGTGTCATCAATTCATCGGTTGCATCTAACTGGCGTGACAATTGGGATCTGACTTTTATATTGGAGCGCGACTGGCAGCAGCGTGGGCCGGCAATTGCGGGAAAGCTGCATTTTGCCGTTGGCCGACGAGATAACTACTATCTTGAACAGGCTGTGTATCTGACGGAACAGCGATTACGTGCTGTGAGCAATCCGGAGTCCGGTGCGACTTTTCAATATGGCGTAAATGGACGGCATTCATGGCTAGGGCACAGTCCCCAGGATCCGGAGCGTCAGATTACGTACACGGAATTTATTGACGTAATCGAAGAATATGTGCGCGACATTACGCCGGATGAGGCAGATGTCGACGGACGGTCCTATTAGGCGGGATCGCAATTCCTGAAACGCGAATCAGGAACGCAAAAAAAACGGCCCGTGAGGGCCGTTTTTCTTGCATCAAGAAAACTCCTACTTTTGATAGGTGACTCGCAAATATCCAACGCGGCCTGGCAAATCATGCAAAACATTGCTCATGCCAATCGTGCTTGTCGCCAGGATCGGTGGATCCTCGTCCAGAAGATTAATAAAGCCAAGTGACAGTGTAAGTGAATCATCTGCAAAACCAGGTCTATAGCTAACTCTCAAATCCGTAAACATCGCAGAATCCAGTTTACCACCGTTAGCGTCGGTCATTTCGTCGTCCCATCGGAATGCCAGCGAACTGGTCCAGTTGTCCAAAATCCAGTTAATGGTAGTAACCGTTCGCAATTCAGGAAATGCACGTTGGAACGTCTCGCTCGTGTGAGTGCCGGTCCTGTCCGTAACCGATTGCGTACCGTCGACGTTGGCGGTAATTTCAGTGTAGTCGCTCAGGTAAGTTGCCATTAGCGAAGCATTAATCTGTCCCCAGTTTAAATCCGGACCAACGTAGTCAAAAGCAAAATCAAACCCAGATGCTTCGATTGCACCGATGTTCTGTAATTGGTTATCAACAACATCGAGTGCGCCTGAGACTGTGCGCGGTGTCAAGTCACAAAAAAGCGGATCTAACGTATCGACGCAAGCCACGACGACGTCGGCTGGAATACGACCTGAAATGGCATCGTCAATCTGAAGGTCGTAGTAATCAAGGGAAACAGTCATTGCCTCAATCCAGCCGGCATCGAACGCCGTGCTCCACACAACGCCTGCTGTAATGCTGTCAGAAGTCTCTGCCGTCAAATTTGGGTTGCCTGCTGAGATTGCCGAGACAGTTGACCCGATCGCGACGTAGGTGACTGGCACGCCCAACGTTCCACAATTGTCGATAATGTTCTGCGGTTGCGGCGTATCCCGCCCTCCGTTTGCGGAACCAAACTGACCGAGAACATCAGTGCAGGGATCGAACAGGGTTGTATCTTCGCGGGCTGCGCCACCGAATAGCTCGCCTATTCCTGGTGCGCGAAATCCGGTGGACACAGATGCTCGGAAAGACAATTGGTCAATTGGCGCGTACAGAGCGCTGATCTTGTAGGTCGCTTCCGATCCGGACGTGCTGTAGTCAGAATTTCGTGCGGCAAGATTCACTTCCATATATTGGTCACCGGCGATGAGAGGAATATTGAGCTCACCGTAAAATTCGGTGACGTCAAATTGACCCTGCGTCGCTCCGGAAGGAATGCCGGCAGTTTCGCCACGTTCTGCGATCGGATCTGGCCGAAATGAGCCTTCCTGATCCCGATATTCAAAACCCGCTGCGAATCCGACGGTGCCTGCCCACATATCAAACAGGTCGCCAGATAAGTTGCCTGAGTAGTTCTTCAAAGTTTGTTCACTAAAATCGCGCTGCGTATAGGTGACAAAATCAAGCATTTCTTGAGTTATCGAACCATCTCCGCCCGGACCCTGTCCACCAAAGTAGTTAAAGTCCACGCAATTAGGTGTCGCTGCGCAGACGGCTGGGTCACCCATTGCTACCTGTAGTTTGGCCGAGTTGTGCGAGTTGTACTTTTCCTGAAAGCCGCGATTGTCGCCGTAACTGGCAAACAGGTCCCAATACATATTTTTGTTGCCAGCTTGGAATTCACCTTCCAACCCTGTGCTTAAGAAATACGTATTAATGTCTTGAAAAAACTGTCGGCCACCTGACTCTAACGGTCGTCGACCAAAAAACTCCAAAGTCCCATCTGCGACCGAAAGATCAACGCCAAAAGGATTGTACGGATTGAGCGCGGAGATCAAGAAGTTATCGTTGATACGATTTCCACACCCGTTGCCCAGACAAAGCGGTTCCGGTGCGGCTTTGGTAGCCGAGGTTCTGTTGGTATACGAGACTCTCGTGAACAGACTTATATCCGGCGTAATCTGGTGCGTTGCACTGGCATAGAGGTTTATGCGCTCGTTGGGTGTACGCAGAAAATTGAATCCTGGTCCATTGTAATTAAATCGATCAGCGGCCGTAAAATCAGAAAAGTCGCCAGTGCCCGGATTTGCCGGATCGAACACAGGAATATTCCCTGCACCATCATTTAGAACACCATCATTGAGCGTGACGCTTGCGCCACCAGCATAGTTGGGACCAAATACAAATCGCCCTTGCGGTGTGAAACTGGAGCAACGAGACCCGGATACATCGCAACTTGTGGCCCCCGCATTTGGAAATTGTGAACGTTCCCGGCTGGCGGTTTCTATGCCTTTTTCTTCACGATAGCTCGCACTAAGAACCAGGTGAGTCGTGTCATTGCCACCGCCCCACATTGCACCAGCTTCTGTCGATTCGCCGTCATTATCGCTTAGGAAGCCGCCCGTTTGCATATTCAATTCAAAACCTTCGAAGTCCCGGTTCGTTATGATGTTAACAACACCGCCGATTGCATCCGACCCGTATATGGCTGATGCGCCATCCTGCAAAATCTCGATACGTTCAATAACGTTATCAGGAATCGTATTCAGATCGACTGTACTGGGGACACCGGAAGCAGATGCGCCAGCTATCCAACGCTTACCATCTACCAGAATCAGCGTGCGTTTTGCTTCAACGTTGCGTAGCGAAAGTTGAACGGCGCCAGCGCCGATACCAGCTCCATCCTGCGGAAAACCGGAGTTACCAGGCACGTTAAACTGTGAATTTGGGGACGAACCCGTAATGGGCAGATTCTGCAAGGCGTCGCCGAGATTGGTTTGCCCGGTATTTTCGATATCAGTTGCATTGATCTGCGTAATTGGCGTCGATTCATTAAGAGGGTTTCGTCGAATGCGAGAGCCGGTTACGACAACCTCTTCGATTTCCTCCGCTTCCTGAGCATTTGCGTTTTGCATTGGTGCTGTCGCAAGCGTAAGACCGGTGGCGAGCGTTAGCCCCGCAACCAGAGATATTAGTTTTTTCATTTCAGTTTCCTCAAGAGATAACGGAGTCAGGAGTATTCAGTGAGAACGCAGCTATGTGTCGGTCAGAACGTTACCACAAAAGACACAAAATACATAGAACGTTTGTTCGCATTGCGCACGTATCTATGGTGGTTCGGCAGTATCCCTTCTTTGCTGTGCTTCAACACAAATCGGCATTTACTAGAATACGGTGCTGTAGATTCTTTAATTAAGGCAATTCAATGAGATATTGTGACACCCATCCCCACCTATATTTGATATCTCAGGATATTGATGGCTAATTTGTCTGTGAGAGTTTCTCCCGGCAGCGGCTAGTAACGAGGCAATAGCTATGACTAAGATGTTGCACAAAAACAACGATCGTGATGAAGCCGCGCTAGTTGGGGAGGGTGCTGCAAACGAGATTGTCGACGATTTCGATGTCGTCGTGGTCGGTTGTTTACAGTTGTCTGCGAACGCCGCAGCACGTGTAAGCCGTATACCGCAGCGACCTCAGCAAAACTTCGTGGCCTCGAACAACAAACACTGATCGCAGAATCAGATTGCTCTTGGGTTACGCGGATAAGCGGGCGCAGAGGCAGTCCTTGGCAGTCCTTGCATCAATCCCGCCGTTCCGCGTTGCTCTGCTCCTTTTGCGGCGCAACTGCCTCGGCTTCGATCTCCACAAGATAGTCGTCCCCGACCAGGTCTGCTCTAACCAGGGTATTGGCCGGTTTGATATGCGCGAAGCGCATGCCATGCACCGATGAAACGGCCTCCCAGTCTTCGATGTTGCGGACGTAGATCCGCGTGCGAACAACATTCTTCAGGCCGCCTCCCAGTGATTGCAGCGCGCCTTCGATTTTGTCGATAATGAAATCCGCCTGCGCCTGCGGATCTCCCGCGCCGATTACACGGTCACCGTGCGTGGCCGTCGTGCCGGACACCAGGATACTGTCACCGATCCTGACTGCGCGCGAAAACCCGGCGATGTCTTCCCACTTCGTGCCGCTGAGCGCCTGCGTTCGGCCATCGGTGCCGGTTTGGGTCGGGTAAGGCGGCGGCAGGCTGTTGAGATGGTGGCTGAGATCGCCCGATGCCGTCAGGTAGGGTGGCTTGCGGTACTCGTCGCCACAATCGCCCGGAATCGTGACCATTTCGTCGATCGCCGGCTGCAGCGTGGCGTCGCCGTCGTCGCCGATTTCGAATTTGAGCAGCTGCAGGTTGTCGCGAATGTGCTCGTTCTCGCCAAGACGTGCACCAATAATTACACCGCCAACTGCGGGTTGTTCGAGGATGTAACGGCTGGCAATGTTCGCGATCGAAACGCCGTGCTGGTCGGCGGTCTTCCGCAGGGCTTGTAATAGTCGCTGGAACGCGGTCCAGCCACCAGCTTCGTCGATGTACCGTTTGTATTTCATCTGTGACCAGGTCGCGAGGCTTGCCATGTCCGGCTCGGGCTTGTCCAGCCAGCGATCGGTCAGGAATCCGCCAGCCAGCGTACCGAACGCAAGAATCTTTACGGTTTCTTCCGCGCACAGCCTGGCCATGTCGCCCCGCGCGCGTTGGTCTAGCAACGAATAACAGATCTGGTTAGAAACCACGCGGATGCCTGATGCCAATACGACTCGAAGATGCGCCGTATCGAAGTTCGTCAGCCCCAGGTGCCGGATCAGACCTTCTTCCTGCAGCTCCTGCAGGTAGGCAAGATCATCGAGGTAGCTCGGATCGGCATAGTTCCAGGCATGGTATTGCAGCAAATCGAGCTTGTCCGTTTGCAACCGCTCCAGCGCGCGCTGCACTGCCTCGCGTACCGTTTCGCGGGTCGAGCCACCCGGCTGCGGCACCCACTTCGTGAGCATCTGCACTGCATCGCCGCCGGCATATTCACGTGAGAACAGACCGGCAATTTCCTCGGCCGAGCCGTAGTGGTCGGCCATATCGAAAGTCGTCAGGCCAGCGCTGGAATATGCCTGCATGGCACGAGCTGCCTGTTCGTGATCCAGTGAGCGCTCGTCTCGCTCCATGTCGGCGATTTGCCACAGCCCGGTAACAACCCGGCTGATACGCAGATCGGGTGCCAGTTCAGTGTAAGTATCTTGTCTGTCCATGGGTCTCCGAAGTCCCGAGTGCAGCGTACGACGGTTTGTCTACGGGCGCCGCCGCCGGCCGCAGCTACGCCAGCATGCCCGGAAATTATCCGGACGTCCATTCGCTATGCGCACAAAATTATAGCGCGGGAATGAAGCGCTCTGTTATGATGCGGCCGCCTGCTAAGAACTATCGAAAAGATTGTAGCCGCCTCGATCGCGGGCGGGAAGCCCAAATCGTGCTTCTCTGAATGGTGAAAGGAGTCTGCGGATATGGAAAGAGATCATCCGCGAGACCAAGAGTCTGCATCCGTTCAACGAGCAGCTGGTTTACGAGGGCATCTGGCTGTCGCGCAAGACCCGCGATTGGACGATCGAGGACGACCTCGTAATCATACCCGGGGACGACGACCAGTTGATGGTGGCGTCGGACCCCAGCATGGCAGCGTCGCAGTGGTGGGGTTACGGACCCGTTTACCGGCCGGCAGATGAACTGCCCGAGGCCTTGCCCGACGGAATGGCTCCGGCGTACCGATAAAGAACACGGAAAAAGAGAGGTCCAATACCGATGACCAGGTTATTTGTAAAGTTCGAGGCGCAGATTCAGTGCTGCGTGGTTCAAGCCGCTCTGATCGCGCTGGTGTCCGTCCTGGCCATGCCGTTGGCGACCGCCGCCGACGGTGGCCAGCTGTCGCTGTCAGCACTTCAGTATCGCGACGGCCATCGCGATGCAGCCATCGCCAGACGCGACGAATTTATGCGCCGCATGCGCGGCGGCCTTGCGGTCATCACCAGCGCCGACCGATCACAGCCAAATCTCTACGAGGGCTACACACCCGATACTGAGCACAAGGATTTCGTTTTCCTGACCGGTATCTACGACTCGCAGCCGCCTGGCTACGTCCTGGTCCTGAACCCGGGCGGCGACGAATATCGTGAGGTCCTGTACACCGACATGGCTGCTGACGAAGCCCGCCGCCTGTCCGGGATCGAGCAGGTTTTTCCCCGCGCCCGTTTTCTCGAACACATGAGCAGCGCGCTGACCGACTACCGCAACCTGCGCATTACGCAACTGCGGTTCAAGGAAGTGGCATCCGACTTCGCGCTCGGC
>CAYWYT010000114.1:0-7976 GCA_964462665.1 uncultured Woeseiaceae bacterium
TCATGATCTTTATTCTCCTTTACCTCAATTTCGGCAATGTTGCGGCACCGGCAGTGGTCATGATGTCCGTTCCATTCGCCCTTATCGGCGGTTTCTGGCTAGTGTTTTGGTATGGCTTCAATATCTCGGTTGCGGTCGCGGTCGGATTCATCGCTCTGGCCGGTGTCGCCGTCGAAACCGGTGTTCTGGTGCTTACTTTTATCGAGGAATCAGTGACGCAACGCCGCAAGGAAATTTTGCGGGCCTTTGAGCGAGGCGAGGTGACGGTGCCGCACTTAAGCAGGAATGACATCGTTCAGGCGGTGAGCGACGGAACGTCGCGGCGTGTGCGCCCGGTTGTAATGACAGCCACATCGACGATCGTTGGATTGCTGCCGATCATGATCATTGCCGGTACTGGATCAGATGTAATGCGCCGCATCGCAGCGCCTATGATTGGCGGGATGTTCACGACCACCCTGTTATGTCTGCTGATTTTGCCGGTGATCTATACGTACGTACTGCAATGGAAGGAAGAGAACTCAAAACCCATGGACTCGCTGCAACAGCCACAACTCGATGACGTGACAAGCTAGGAGATAAATTGGGTTCGAGTTAGGATGTTTTTCGACTTGTGCTAGCCGAACTGCGACCCAGAGACATTTATTATTTTGAATATTGATTTTTATTGCATATTTTCAATGACTTATAACAGTCATTACCAACGATAGAGCTGCCCCTCATGCAGGTGTACCTCGTCGGTGGCGCTGTTCGTGACGAACAGCTTGGAATTCCTGTCAAAGAACGGGACTGGTGTGTCGTGGGCGCGACACCGGATGAATTATTGGGCCTGGGTTACAAGCCGGTCGGCAAGGATTTTCCGGTATTCCTGCATCCGCAAACCAACGAAGAGTACGCACTGGCGAGAACGGAACGGAAGACCGCAGTCGGTTATCACGGCTTTGCATTCAACACCGACCCCAATGTAAGCATCGAGGAAGATCTGGGCAGACGCGATCTAACCATGAACGCTATAGCCAAGGATGCAGACGGCAATCTGATTGATCCGTTCGGTGGCGTGGATGATATTGCACACGGCTTGATTCGGCATGTATCAGATGCCTTCGCCGAAGATCCTGTGCGCATCTTGCGAGCGGCGAAATTCGCTGCACGTTTCGCCAGCCGCCAATTTCGTATCGCGCCCGAGACACGCGACCTGATGCGACAGATGGTGTCAGCCGGAGAAGCGGACGCCCTGGTGCCTGATCGTGTGTGGAAGGAAACGGAAGCGGCGCTTGCCGGACCGAATCCGCGCGTGTTCTTTGAGTCCTTACGTGCCTGCCGCGCACTCGGCGCCCTGTTCCCCGAAATTGATGCCCTGTTCGGCGTACCTCAGCCGCCCAAATGGCACCCAGAAGTAGACACGGGTCTGCATACGATGATGGTGCTCGAGCAGGCAGCTGCTCTATCCGCCGATGTCGCCGTTCGTTTTGCTGCGCTGGTTCACGATCTCGGCAAAGCGACGACCGAACAGGACGATTGGCCCAGCCACCCTGGACACGAGCTACGCGGTAAGGACATTATCAAAGCGATGAGCCAGCGCTTGCCATTACCGAAGGCATGTCGCGACCTCGGCGTGCTGGTTTCTGAATTCCACACGCACTGTCACCGCGCCAGCGAACTGCGCGATAAGTCGATCGTCAAAGTTCTTGAAAGTACTGATGCCTTTCGTCGCCCAGAGCGCTTCGAGAAATTCCTACTTGCCTGCGAGGCCGATGCGCGCGGTCGAACCGCGTTCGAGGACCGTGCTTATCCGCAAGCCGACTTGATGCGGCAGTCGTTTGCGGCGGCGGCTTCAGTAGACAGTGCTGGCATTGCCGCGCAGCACGAAGCGGCAGATATTCCAGAAGCCATTCGAGTCGCCCGTATCGCCGCGGTGAAGCACAGTCGCAAGATAGTCTAGAGACCGTAGACGTATAGATATATCGAAAAGAATGTGACGTCGCCGTACAAATCGGAATCGTCGTAGCCGAGCCCGAATTCGATGTCAGTTCTTATCGAAAGTGGTCGCAGATAGTTGATAGTTACAGATCTTGTGCGCGACTGATCCAATGCACTCGTCCATGTACTGTAGTCAAGTTCCCACCGTTGTTCTCCCAGATCGAACGCGAAATCAATACTCGCGCGACTGTCGATAAGATTGTTGATCAGGCTTAGCCGAGATACCGTTGCCAGGCTGACCACGTCACGATTCTCGTTTGGCCGAAAGTCGACGTTGTAGTCATACCTCATAGCCGCTGCGCTCATGCTGAACGATTCAGTAAATTTGTATCGTATCCGTGCACCGATGCCATCCGCGTCAAAGGCGAATTCTCTGCCGGGAAAAATTTGTGTCGGTGGGATGATCAAATCGAAATCACGATATTCGTATTCGCCGGCCAACATGAACTTGTCATTTCGATAGTAAACGGACGTGCGCAGGTCAACTGAATCCAATAGGTCCGGATCACCCCAGTAGGCGGCGCCGACGGTGACGCCCACCGGGTCAAAATGATGATCAAGCTCAATGTCGCCGTAGACAGTGTCGCTACTGCGACCCGATGCCAGGTCAACCGAGCTCGCCGCAAACCCTCCAGACAGCCAGGTGCGGTCGCTCAAGCCCACAGCGGCAATCAGGCTGCCGCGCAATCCTTCATCTGAATCGGTCTCCAACCCACCGCCTAGCAAATAACCGTCAATATCTGCATGCGCCGACCCGGCGACAAGCAGAACCAACAGAAATTTAGGCAAGCGCATATAAGATCACCGCTGCCAGCACGATGCGGTAGATGGCGAATGGCAGCAAGCCGACGCGATTAACGAAACGCATAAAGAACTCGATGCTCAGATACGCAACGACCGCGGAAATGACTGCGCCGAATGCGAGCTGTCCCCATGCAACAGTCGTATCAGAACCGTACAGAATGAAAAGCTCGTAGGCCGTCGCTAATAAGATAACGGGTACTGCCAGCAAGAATGAAAAGCGCGCAGCATCCTTTCTCTCAAATCCCAACGCCAGCGCAGCAGTAATCGTAATTCCGGAGCGCGACGTTCCAGGCACTAAGGCCAGCGCCTGCGCGAAACCGATCATGACCGCGTCCCTGATTCGAAGCGTCGTCATAATGCGGTCTTTTTTCGCAAATCGATCCACCAGCATCATCAGTACGGCATAGCCGGCAAGCGTCGCCGCAATGACAGACGGGCTGCGCAGGTTTGCGCCAATCCAGTCACCGAGCGCCAGACCGACGACTGCCGCCGGTATCGTGGCAAGCCCGATCCCCAGCGCCAATTGCGACTCGAACGTGGATAAATTGCCACTAAGAAACTGTGTACTTCCCTTTAGCAAGCCAACAATATCGCCGCGAAAATAGATCAACACTGCGCTCAGCGAGCCAAAATGCATCGCGACGTCGAAAGCCATACCCTGATCGGACCAACCGAAAGCACTCGGTACCAAGACGAGGTGGCCTGAGCTGGAGATAGGCAGGAATTCGGTTAAGCCCTGAACGATTGCCAGAACAATGACTTGTATTTCACTCATAGAGAAAAGGTCCTGTCTGCCGCTGCGAAACTCGAGGGCGAATTACTTAGAGCGCGGCTCACCCCCAAACATTTGAAGTTCTCCCCCATCTCGCCCGGGAGAGTAAGTAATTTAACTTGCGCGGACAATTTCAGCTGTGCGGCAGGTGCCAGTTCCATAAAGTCAGCGAGCTCATCGGTAAGACCACCGTTGACCAGAAAATGCGCCTGCGATATGTATCCGCTAATACTGAGCCCAGCGTCGATGGCAGCGGACGCTACCGCTGAAAAATCCACCCACGACGTGATGTCCTGAATGCCAGGCAGAATTAGCGCGTCTGAGTGCGCGTGATGGCGAAAATGGCAGCGCAGCCAACCGTCGTCGCGGTCTGCCGCATAGTATTCGTGTCGGCTCACGCCGTAGTCGAACAGGAATGCCATGCCAAGCTGCAAACTAGTGGCGATGTCCGCTACCCACGCGGCAGCCGCCAGATTTACTTCAGACGCATAGGCGTCAGGCAGCGACTGCCCAAGATCCTGCTCAATTTCCTGCACCGCTGCAACCAGCGGCGCCGGCGCTTCGCGCTCGACAAGCGTGAATTGATCATCCTCAACTGAGACACACAATTGTGCGACGTGATCCGCGCGCCGTATAAACCGTTCTACCGGCAACGCGTCCAGAACCTCGTTTGCGAGAATGACGCCGTGATGTTCATTCGGCAAATCATCGAGCCACGTCACTCTGCTTGCCAGCTCCGGTACTGTGCTCTTGATGTACGCTTCCTGCCGTTCGCGAAGGTCAGCTGATACTTCAAGAATCCGGTAACTGTCGGGTAATGAGTCCAGCTCGCTGAGCCGGGTAAGCACATCTGCAGCAAGCTTGCCGCTGCCTGCGCCAAATTCCAGTATTGATGCCTGTCCATGATTCTCTCTGACCTCTGCCAACACGGTCGCACATTGGCGGGCGAGCACATGACCAAACAGCGAGGAAATTTCGGGTGCTGTGGTGAAGTCGCCGTCAGTGCCAAATTTTGCAGCGCCCGCGCTGTAGTAGCCGAGGCCTGGCGCGTACAGGACCTCATGCATGAACGCTGCAAAACTTATACAACCGCCCGCTGCCGCGATTTTTTCGCGCACATGGCGAGCCACCAACAGGCTGTGGGCTGCGCTGATCGAGTCAACTTCTGGAAGCGATCGTTGTGACGAATGTTGCATAGATCCCTGGATGTCTTTATGAATGCTATCTAATGATACGAGTTTACGAGGTCGAACAATGGCAACTTTACCCAGCCTGAGCGGCAAGGTCGCGTTGGTCACGGGCGCCGCCCGGCGCATTGGCGCCGCCATCAGCCGCTGCCTGCATGAGGATGGAGCTAACGTTGTCGTTCATTACCGCGGCTCGGCAGACGAAGCGATGGCGCTTTGTGACGAGCTCAACGAGTTACGCACTAATTCTGCGATGTCGATACAGGCCGACCTGGCCGATACCGCACGACTACCCGAGCTCATCGCTTCAGTCACGTCCTGGCACGGGACGCTGGACATACTGATCAATAATGCATCGAGTTTCTACCCAACACCGATTGGCGAAATTTCCGAAGACCATTGGAATGAGCTTGTCGGCGCTAACCTTAAGGTGCCACTGTTCTTGTCTCAGGCAGCACTGGAAGCGCTGCGAGCAGCGCAAGGCGTCATTATCAACATCGTCGATATCCACTCGCAGCGTCCATTGCGGGAGCATGCTGTGTATGGATCTGCCAAAGCGGGACTTGCGATGTTAACGCGCTCGCTCGCCAAGGATCTGGCACCCGAAATTCGCGTCAATGGTGTATCCCCCGGGGCGATCATGTGGCCCGAAGCAGGACTCAGCGACGCGGCCAAGACATCGATCCTCGAGCAAATACCGGCAGGAAGGGCCGGTGACGCAAGCGATATTGCAGGATGCGTGCTGTATCTCGTACGCGACGCGACCTATGTGACCGGCCAGATTATCGCCGTCGACGGCGGCCGTTCTATCGGTTGGTAGTGTCAACACTGACAGGAGTGAGTGGCTGACTTTTCTTGTCAAATTCCGCCCAATGATCTGTGATCAGTCTGCCGGTCTCGGGATGCCTCAAATCAGACGCAATCTCCGCCAACGGACCAAGTACGAAGCTGTACTTGAGTATATCGGTGCGCGGCACACGAATCGGTCCTGCGTCTAATACCAGATCGTCATACAGCAACAAGTCTATATCCAGAGTTCGTGCGGAAAATCGTGATTCGCCGCGTTGCCGACCAGCCACGCTGTGAATATCTTCGATCGCTTGATGAATCTCAGATGGGCTCAGGTCCGAGTCAAAACTGAGCACGAGATTTAGAAAGTCGGCACCGTCAAATCCGACTGCATCGCTACGGTATATATTCGACATCTCGAGTACGCCAAATCTCAGGCAAAGCTCACGTATCCCAAGTTTCAGATACGTCTCTGGTTCGATGTTGCTGCCTAGCCCGAGATAAATTTTCGCCATTATCAGAAATACTCAGGGCGTTGCGGGCCGCGTTCCGCGTTGGATCAGCACGCCCACACCTTTTGCTCCGCGAATTGCGCCTGGCTTGTTTACGCGCACCTGTACCCAGGCCACGTCGAACTCATCAAGCACGATCGCGGCAATTTTTTCCGCGAGAGTTTCGACCAGCTGAAAACTCGAATCGCCAACGAATGCCTGTACACGCTTCGCGACCGACTTGTAATTCAGTGTGTCCTCGACGCTGTCGCTGGCCGCCGCCTTGCGAATGTCGGCAGACATTTCCAGGTCGATCGCAACGGTCTGGCGAATCTTGCGTTCCCATTCCCAGATCCCGATAACGGTCTCAACCTTCATGTCCTGCAGAAAAATCGTATCCATATGTCCTCAGTCTTGTTCTAGCTGCGCACCAGGTTGCAGCAGCGTTGCCAACGGCCAGCGAGCTTGTGCCCTGACTTCGCCTGCATCCTGAGCATCAGCAAGGCGTAAAGCGCCAGCCACCGCGATCATCGCACCATTGTCGGTGCAGAACTCCATGCGCGGGTAAAAAACATCGCCGCCGAATCGTGCGCCCATTTCCCGCCGCAATAGTTTGTTGGCGCCAACCCCGCCGGCAATAACGATGCGTTCGAATTGCTCGCTCTTCGCTGCCTGTAATGCCCGACCCACAAGAGTATCGACCGCAGCGCGCTGAAAAGATGCGGCGATATTTGCTCTTTGTTCCTCGAGAACGCCCTCTTCGTCCGCTTTTCGTACCACCAGCATTACCGCCGTCTTGAGACCGCTAAAACTAAAGTCGAATCCGGATCGATTCAACATAGGCCGTGGCAAAGAAAATGCAGTTTCGTCACCGCCTTCAGCCAGGGCTGCGAGAGCGGGCCCGCCGGGATAGCCCAATCCGAGCAATTTTGCAGACTTGTCGAAAGCTTCGCCAACAGCATCGTCCAGCGTCGTGCCGAGTAATTCGTATTCGCCGAGGCCACGAACAGCGATGAGCATCGTATGCCCACCGGAGACCAAGAGCGCGAGAAACGGATATTGCGGCGCTTCGTCTTCGAGCATCGGCGCCAGCAAATGGCCTTCCATATGGTGCACCGGGATGACCGGGCAGTCCCAGGCGAGTCCAAGACCGTTCGCCATTCCGCTGCCAACCATCAGCGCGCCGACCAATCCCGGGCCCGCGGTGTAGGCGATCGCATCCGGCCGCTCGATCTCCGCGGCCGCCAGAACCTGCTCTATCAGCGGCAATAGACACCGTATATGGTCGCGTGAGGCTATTTCCGGTACTACACCGCCGTATTCGGCATGCAAATCGACCTGACTATGCAGCGCGTCGGCGAGCAGGCCCTTTTCGGTGCTGAAAAGGGCTACGCCGGTCTCATCGCAGCTGGTTTCGATACCTAGGACATTCATAGGTCGCGGATCATACCGCATCAGGCGAAAAGCACCCCGAACCCTCATATTTGGACGGATAGGGCTTGGAATTCGTCGATACATGCCGTTATAATGCGCGGCTGAGCCCCGGCCATGCGTCGGATTTATTTATTGTTGTTTATCAATTACCAGAAGACCTGAATTCGTATGCCCAGTGTTCGCATCAAAGAGAATGAATATTTCGACGCCGCTTTGCGTCGCTTCAAGCGCGCCTGCGAAAAGGCTGGCGTACTGACGGAATTGCGCCGTCGTGAGTATTACGAGAAACCGACACAGGAGCGCAAGCGGAAGAAAGCAGCCGCAGTTAAGCGTCACCTGAAGAAGACTTCTCGAGACGACGCCAAGCGCAAGCGCCTGTACTAGTCCTTATAAAGCTATTGCTCGTGTAAAGCTTTCGTATAGCCAGCGCATAATTTGTGCGTAGGCGAGGCAACCGCCATGCTCTTGAAAGACCAAATCACAGAAGACATGAAGTCCGCCATGAAGGCCGGTGAAAAA
>CAYWYT010000115.1:0-7968 GCA_964462665.1 uncultured Woeseiaceae bacterium
CGATCGTTGCGCTCGACAAGCTCAAGATTGACGATCCGGTTGGTGCCATCTCGGTGCACGGGACGGTCGGTATATGGGGTGTGCTCGCAGTCCTTATTTCGAATGGCGACGCGACTTTCACCGGTCAGATCGTCGGTGTTGCCAGTATCTTTGCCTGGGCGTTCTTCGCCAGCCTGGCTGTATGGCTGGTACTGAAAATGGTCATGGGCATTCGGGTCTCTGAACAAGAAGAGTACGAAGGCGTGGATATCTCCGAGTGTGGTCTGGAGGCATATCCGGAGTTCGCATCGGCTGACTAGCGCTTTTATCGAAAAATGGTCGCTTCTTATCTCCCCCTTTAAGAAACAATCACTTAGCGGGCCTTCGGGCCCGCTTTTTCGTTTACCATAAGACAATTCCGGCTGCACGAAATCGCCTGTGAACGCGTTCACATAAATATCAGCTTTCGCATGGTCTAATATGTGAACTTCCACTTTTGTATGGAATCATTCCAATGCATCGCAAAATGATGATCATGTTTACGACAGCTGCCCTGGTGTTCAGCGGCGCGGCTCTGTCGGGCGAGATATATAAGTGGACGGACAAAGATGGCAACGTGCACTACGAGGATCGCCCAACCGGAGATGAAGACGCTGAGCTGCTAGCCTTCTCAAGCAATACCGATAGCTCTGCGGTACGGGCTAGTATCGACGCTCGCCGCGCCAATGCAGCGGCCCGAGCCAATGCGCGCAGCAAGCGTGATGAAGATGGCCAGGCAGCAGCCGAAGAGCAGTTGGCCGCAGCTGAGCGCGTAGCAAAATGTCAGGACTCACGTACCCGCATGGAGACTTACCTGACAGCACGCCGACTCTACAAAGAGGGCGACGCTGGCGAACGAGAGTATCTCGACGACAGCCAGATCATGGAAGCCCGGTCTAAAGCTCAGGAAGACATTCAGAAATACTGCAGCTAGTGCAACGCATCGCAATCCGGGTGGCGGTACAATCCGCTAACTGATCCTTAGGAGCACCCGGCTTGGGCGCAAAAACCGATTCCGAGCACACACCAAATCAGGCTTATCTGCCTGACTTTTGTGCTGCCAGCTCGGTCTTTATCATCGTCCTGGTTGCTGAGCTCATCGCCATCCTGCTGACCCTCGCAGGACACGACACGCCCGGCATGTTCATGATTGAGCTGGCCAAGACATCACTCTTCATCTTGTGGCTGGCGCTTCTAAGCGCTGTCGTGATGTGTCTTTTTCGCGGCCAGCTTGAGAGCACCGGCAAGACACAGGCTTTTGTCATCAGCTTTATCGTTCTTCTGCTCCTGTGTTTCGCACTCGCAGAAATTGCCTACCAAATTACCCGAATATTCGGCGAGTCCGTCATTATCGATGACACACACAGCGGATTTCTCATTCGCACCGTTGGCATCAGTTCCATCATCATCGCACTTGCCATGCGCTATCTGTATATCTCCAGCGAATGGCGCCGCAGCATTGTCCTGGAAGCGCAGGCTCGCATTAGCGCGCTACAGGCTTTGATTCGGCCGCACTTCCTGTTCAACAGCATGAATACGATCGCCTCATTGACGCGCTCTGACCCGCGCAAAGCCGAGGAAGCCGTTGAAGACTTGTCCGACTTGCTACGAGCGAACCTGGGCGGCTCCGGGGATAGAACAACGCTAAAGGCCGAATTTGAAGTTGCAGCTATCTATCAACGCATCGAAAAACTTCGTCTCGGCGAGCGCCTCAATGTGCGCTGGAATGTTAACGACTTGCCGATGCGCGCATTGATACCCAGCCTTGTCATTCAACCCTTATTAGAGAATGCGATATATCACGGTATAGAATTGCTACCCGACGGCGGCGAGGTGGTGGTCTCCGGTAGACGAGATGGTGACTTTCTCGCCATCTCGATATCGAACCCCGTAGCGGTTGGCGAAAAACGTTCCAAGAGCGGCAACAAGATGGCAATGACTAATATTCAGCAACGCTTCGAGTTAGCCTACGATGGTCGCGGGACAGTTAATATTGAAAGCGGCGACGGCTCTTTTTCTGTCCATCTTCGTTTTCCATATGAGGAAACAAGCTCTTGAAAGTGCTCATAGTCGATGACGAACAGCCGGCTCGCGAACGGCTCAGGCAGCTGGTCGACGACGGTGGCCAACATACGGTCGTCGCTGAAGCCGCAAATGGCGAAGAAGCCATTGCGATGGCTGCGCAACACAATCCTGATGTCGTGCTTCTCGACATTCGGATGCCGGGCGTCGATGGCATAGAAACCGCACACCATTTGAACGCGATGGAGACCCCTCCCGCAGTCGTTTTCACCACTGCCTATGACGAATACGCGATAGAGGCGTTTGATGCTCGCGCCATTGGCTATGTGCTTAAACCGGTACGGCGCGAACGTCTGGAGAGAGCTCTTGAGCACGCCGCTCGCATTACTGGTCAAATGCTCAAGCAATTGACCGACGAAACAAATCTGAAGAGCCGCCGGCAGCACGTCTGCACGCGTGAACACGGCGAACTGCGCCTCATCTCAATCGCGGACATTCGCTATTTCAATGCGGATCAAAAGTACGTTACGGTTCACCACAGTGATGGTGAAAGCCTGATCGACGATTCTCTGAAAGTACTGGAAGATGAGTTTGCTGATGAATTTGTACGCATTCATCGCAGTGTTCTGGTTGCGCTTGATCAGATCGATCACCTCGAAAAAACGGCTGATGGCATAACTCAGGTCGTTCTGCGCGATGGCAACGTTGACGACAATGACGTGTTGACGATCAGCCGTCGCCATCTTGCTGACGTTCGCCGCCGGCTAAAAGGAAGCTAGCTACCATGCAAATTCGTATAGCAACACGCCAAAGCCAGCTCGCGATGTGGCAAGCCGAGCATGTTGCAGAGATTCTGCGCGACCACGATGACGTAAATGACGTGCAACTCGTGCCTCTGTCGACGCGCGGCGATGAGATTCTGGATCGCAGCCTGCAGAAAATCGGTGGCAAGGGCCTGTTCATCAAGGAACTGGAAGTCGCGATGCAGGAAGACCGCGCCGACATTGCCGTGCATTCCATGAAAGACGTGCCGGTCGATATGCCCGAGGGCTTCTGCGTTGGCGCCGTTCTGGCACGCGCCAATTCCGCCGACGCGCTCGTGGGCAAGACACTGCAAGAGCTGACCGAGGGCGCATGCGTTGGCAGCTCCAGCTTACGGCGTGCGGCACAACTCAAACTACTACGACCGGACTTACGTATAGAGCCGCTGCGCGGCAACGTTAATACGCGCCTGGCGAAACTGGCGAATGGCGAGTTCGACGCAATTGTTCTTGCTGCCGCGGGTCTGGAACGTCTTGGCCTGGAAGAAAATATAAGCCAGGCACTGACCCCGGAGCAGATGCTGCCCGCCGCGGCGCAGGGCGTCATTGGTATCGAATGCCTCAGCAGCAATGTGGAATTGCGGGCGTTACTGGCCGGCCTCAATGATCAGACCGCGTCGCGTACCACGCTCGCCGAACGCACCATTGCCAGGATCCTGCAGGCCAATTGCCAGTCACCCGTCGCCGCATACGCCACTACCGTTGGCAGTGTAATGACGATCACCGCACTCGTGGCGATGCCCGACGGCAGTCGCGTCATTCGCGACACGGTCGGCGGGCAGTCCGAAGACGCGGAACAACTCGCGACACAGCTTGCGACGCGACTGATCGCGAGCGGTGCGAAGGATATTCTCGCCGCAATCGGCGGCACTGATGGCTGACACTTCGCTTGCAGGCGTCGGCGTCCTTGTAACGCGACCGAAACATCAAAGCGACACCCTGATAGACGCCATTAGAGATTGTGGCGGCAAGCCCGTTCGCTTTGCGACGATAGAAATAGTTGCCAGTGACGCCGCGAGCGTGGCCGCCGAGGTTGCAAAACTCGCGGCTCCCGAAATTGCGATATTCGTTAGTAGCAACGCGGTACAGCACGGATTGCAGTACGCCGAAGGCGCGCAGATTGCCGTGGTCGGTCCCGCGACTGCGGCAGCGGTTGCAGCCGCCGGAGGATCAGTCGACATCAAGTCCGCCGAAGGTTTCGACAGCGAACAGCTGTTGTCCAACGCGGAACTCTTCAATGTTACCGGAAGACGGATACGCATTATTCGCGGCCAGGACGGGCGCGAATTGCTGGCGGACACACTGCGGGCACGTGGCGCACAGGTCGACTACCTGCAAGTCTACGAGCGCAATGTGCCGCTTTACAGCCTTGACGAAGTCGAGGCACTGGTTGAAGTGTGGGAATCCGGACAGATCAATCTCGTAACGGCGATGAGCGTCGCATCCTTTAATAACCTCATCGAACTGTTGCCGGAATCGGCCACAGCACTCCTGTCGAGGACGCCACTGGTGACGCCAGCCGAACGTGTGTTAAAAGAGGCTTTAGATCAGTTCCCGGAACTACATACGGTGCTTGCCGAGGGACCGGCAGCAGATGAGATGGTTCGCGGCTTGGTCCGCGCAATTCACCGAATACCCGGATAAGCCCAATGAGTGACACAGAAGACGCAATGAGTGACACACAAGACCAAGAGACTGCGCCCGAGCCACAAGCAGTAAGCAAATCTTCCGGCGGCAGTATCGCCTGGTTGGCATTGCTGTTGTCCGCAGTCGCGCTAGCCGCCGTTGCCTACACAATTTATGAAGACTGGCGCACGCAGCAGGTCCTGGCGCTGGACAGCGGCAATATCGAGGCTTCGCTGAGCAACCTTAGTGGCCGAATTGATGCTGCCAATAGCGCCGTGTCCGGCACCTCGACAGAACTCGATGCGCTCGCGCAGGCGGACGCGAGCGTTTCGAGCAAGCTTGAATTGCTCGAAAGCGATATTAGCGAGCGATTACGGCTTCTCGATTCCCTGCCAACCCGAATTTCCAGCACCGAGGCAGCGTTGGCATCGCTACAGGGCGTTTCGGCCGGTGCGCGTGACACCTGGTTGCTGGGCGAGGCGGAGTACTACATGCAGCTCGCCAATGCTCAGCTACAACTCGCCGGCAATCCGGAACTGGCCGTTCTGGCGCTTGGCATGGCGGACGAACGTGTCGCTCAGTTGGCGAATCCGGCCCTCACCAATGTACGTATCGCGATTGCGCATGAAGTTGCAGCCCTTGGTGGCATGGTCACACCCGATGTTGCAGGCATTACGCTCAAGCTCGCCAGCCTGGCGCGGATCGTTGAGACTCTGCCGCTACGGCCGATTGAGCACATTGAAGACGCAGCGAGCGCAGCGTCTGACGAAGAGCTTGGCCGACTCGACCGCGCCTGGAGTTCGGTCAAAAGTGCAACGTCCGGGCTGATCAAACATCGCACCACAGATGAGGCGGTCATGCCGTTGATCTCGCCAGATGCTGAGTATTTCCTGCGGACCAATCTGGCATTGCAAATGCAAACCGCCCGCCTGGCGTTACTGCGCGGCGAGCAACAGGTATTCGAGGAAAGCCTGAGCGATGCCGTTGTCTGGCTGGAAGTCTACTTCGACGCCAACAGTGCGCAGGTCGGAGCAGCTGTCGACTCGATCAACGAACTTCACGGCGGCATGTTCGCTGCAGAAGTACCTGACATTTCCGGCTCGTTGCGGCTGTTGCGTCAATACAATTTGCTTGCAGAGAGCGTGCAATGAAATTCGCCTTTATCGTCGTTATCACGTTAGTGGTGGGAGCTGTTGCAGCCCACTTTCTTATCGGCGACCCGGGCTTTGTAATCATAAGTTTTCGCGGCCACATTTTTGAAATGTCCGTGCCGATACTTGCATTGGTTTTCTTTGTTACCGGCTTTTCCCTTTGGCTGATCTGGTTCATTATTCGGGCTCCCCGTAAGCTGGGGGAGGTCGCCGGTCGCATGCGTGCGGGACGCGCCGGACAAAAACTGACCATGGGCATGATTCAGATCGCTGAGGGAAACTTCGCCCGGGGCGAGAAATTGCTGGCGCGTGCGGCAGCCGGTAGCGATGCCCCACTATTTAACTACCTGCAGGCTGCGCGTGCGGCGCACTTGCAGGGGCAGGATGAGCGCCGCGATGAATGGCTCAAGCTCGCCTACGAACAAACACCCGAAGCGGCGAACGCCGTACTGCTGACGCAAGCCGAATTGCAGCTCGACCGCGAGCAGTACGAACAAGCCTTGGCGACATTGCGGCGGCTGGACGAAAACTCCAGGGACCACAGCTATGCCATCGCGCTGCTCGGTCGTCTTTACTACCGTCTCGAAGACTGGCCGCACCTCGCCGAAATTCTGCCGCGGCTGAAAAAGCATGGCCGCATTAATCAGGAAACCATCGATAAATGGACCTGTCGCGTCTATGTCGAAAACCTTGCCCGCGCCGACAGTGGCGACAAGGTGGTTGCCGAGTGGGCGGCTGTGCCGAAGAAATTGAAGGGGGACATCGCACTCCTCAACGCTTACTACATGGCGATGATGCGCACCGACATGCATCAGAAAGCGGAAAAAGATCTGATTGCAGCGCTAAAACAGGACTGGCGCGCACCGCTGGTGCAGCTTTACGGGTTGGTTGAAGGTCCCGACGCCAGCAAACAACTTAAGCTTGCAGAGTCCTGGTTAGCACAGCACCCGGACGATCCGGACTTGCTGCTAACGGCCGCTCGTTTGTGTCTGCGGACTGAATTGTGGGGCAAAGCTCGTAGTTACCTCGAGACGGTCCTTGCGATTCGACCTACGCCTGACGCATATCAGGTCTATGGCAGCCTGCTGAGTCAACTAGGTGAAGGCGACGCAGCAGCCAATGCTTATCGCGCCGGCTTAGGCCTGGTGACCGACGAACCTCTGCCCGCTATTCCACACCTTTCGCCAGACGAATAAGGCCGCTGCGCTGTGAGCCATTCTCCGATAGTTGTCGTCGGCGCAGGCTATGTTGGCAAGCGTCTGTTGCAGCGCCTCGACGACAGCGAGAACATCGAACTCGGTCGATCCTCGTCGCTGAATCTGGATTCCGAGCAAACACTGCCGGTCACGCTACCTGACTCGTATCGCCTGCTGTATACCGTTCCGCCCGCTCCCGATAAAGACCGCGACGTTCGTCTGGAGAATCTCCTCGGTATGTTGCAACGACCTCCAGAGCGATTCACTTACATCAGCACCACGGGCGTCTACGGCGATCATCAGGGCGAGCTGGTGGACGAACAGTCGGCGCTGCTGGCGAAAACCGAGCGGGCGAAGCGACGCCTATCCGCCGAATCGATATTGAGTTCCTGGGCACGGGAGTACGGCGTTGCTGTAAGCATCTTGCGGACTCCTGGGATTTACGGACCAGGCAGGCTCGGCATGGAACGCATCAAAAACGGAGATCCGCTGATCTGTGAGAGTGAGGCGCATCCGGGCAATCGTATTCACGTCGATGACCTTGTGAGCTGCTGCATCGCGACCTTGTGCGGCGACGCGCCTGCTGGCATTTACAACGTGGGTGATGGCGACCATCGCTCGCCAACCGCGTTTTCCAAAGAGGTCGCACGGCAAGCCGGTCTGGAAGTACCGCCAGAGGTCAGCCGCAAAGAAACCGGCAAGCTGGCAGCGGAATCACGCGTCGTCGATACGACGCGCATGCGCGAACAACTCGGCGTGCTACCTAAGTATGCGAACGCCGTAGATGGGATTCGCGCCTCCCAAGTGACAGTTTCCGAAGGTAACTGTCACTAAACGTATCTCGAAAGCGTGTCACCAAACCTAACTCCGTAGAAACTAGTGACAGTTACCTTCGGAAACTGTCACCAACCGGAGCCTCAGGGTTGGCTGCGGACGCTGCGTAACCACGAGGTCAGCGGATCCCACTCTTCCCAGTCTGGCCAGGCCAGATACTCCGGCAGCTCGAATATGCCGAGGCCGCGAGTGTAAGCACGCACATAGTTTTGCGCGTCACGCAGTGCCGCAATATAGGGCACTCGGGCTTTGGTCAGGTATTCGTCTAAATCGTCAAAAATCAACGTGTTATCGCGGACT
>CAYWYT010000116.1:0-4354 GCA_964462665.1 uncultured Woeseiaceae bacterium
GAAGCCATGGTAGTTGCGATCGACCAGATCTTCTCTTTCGCTGTCTGGATGAGTCCTTCCATGCTGCCGGTCGTATCCAGCACGAACACTACGTCGACCTTGGGATTAGCTGTAATGTGATTATTGATCAGCGGATCAACCGGGATGTTCTTGGCCGAGAGTGGCGGGTAATACACGATCGCAGCCAGAGTAAGTGCGAAAAGGGCAATGCCCAGTAGTTTGGTTTTCATGATTCAATTCCTCTTTCTATGTGCAAGGGTAAAATTGTTTATTGCGTGAATAACTGGCGCAGGGCCTCGTTGGCCTGACGTCGTGCGTGCTCGAAGTTCTCGCTCGCGGCTGCCGTGTTGCGTTCTGGCTTCTGTTTGCTCTTGATTGCAGGCGGGATCATGACGAACAGGGCCTGCACCAGGAAAAAACACCAGGTGGCAAGAAACACGCTGCCCGATCGGCTGATCGCCCAAACTGTAGCGGCGATACTCAAAGCGCTGAGCCCAAGGTCCATCAGGGCCGGCAGTACGCCACTGTAAAAATACAGGGAGCGCACCAGCCAGATTGCACCGACGTGAAGCAGCAGATAAAAGGGCAGCGGGGGAGCTATCCACCATGTGACGGCGGCCAGAACGCCCCACAAGGACAGCATTGTTACGCGCCCCACACGCTCCTTGCTGCGGCTCAAGAGATACAGCAGATAAGCGAGCCCCAATGCGGGAATCGCCAGGCGAAGAACAGCGCCCAGACCAACGAAGGGAGTTAGCGTGGCAACGACCGCACTGGCAAAAAAGCCAAGCACTGCTGCGACCAGCACGCCATGCAAAAAAGTGGGCCGTTTCATGACGCACTCCTTCTCTCTATCTCGCGGAGATACGCGATCTCGACTTCGTCTTCGCTGACCGTCATTTCCCTGGCCATCCATGCGATGTCATCGAATTCTGAGTTGCCAGCGGCAATTACGGATGTGCGCTGCGCGAAGAGCTCGGCTTTTTGCCGCAGACTTTCGAGCGTTGCCTGGTGCTCATCGAGCATCAAGCGTTGCTCGTCGAGATACTTTCCGTTCGCGACGTACTGCGCGCAAAGACGCTTAAGTAGACGCATTGCCTCGAGCTTTTTCCTGATAATATTTTTCGCGAGTGCGTCTTTTTTTGAATCGAAGCAAAGACCGAGCTGCGCATCGAATTCGGCGATAGAGTTTTCCAGTTCGCCCTTGCGCACCGCCAAAGCGTCCTGATCATGCGTGCACAGGGCGATACTCTGCTCGGTGTTCGCCAGATCATCCTCCATGTCGCGGATAGCCTGCTTCAGCAGCTGCTCAGGCTCCTCGATCTGATCCAGAACGGCGTGAAAGTCCGCTTTGAAGAGCCGCGAGATACGATTGATTAGTGCCATGATGTTGCCTCCTGATATGTTCGGTCGAAACATTTGATGGAGGGATTTTAGGGTGCGACGGCACCTTTAATAAGACATGGATTGGTAAAATCGGAGCGCCGGAATTTACAAAAACGTTACATGGGATCACTGTTCCAGCCGCGCCAGGATGCTAGCCTAAGTACCTGATGAACAGACGGATACGCGTACTGGTTGTGGAAGACGAAGAGGCCATCCGCACGGGCCTCATAGATGTACTCGTTTTTCACGGCTACGAAGTCGACAGCGCCGCGACCGGGCCCGAGGGGCTCAAGAAAGCGCTGACGGGCAAATTCGAGTTGATTCTGCTCGACGTTATGTTGCCGGGGATGGATGGCTACGCGATTTGCGACGAGATTCGCGCCATTGACCGTCACCAGCCGATCATCATGCTAACGGCCAAGACCTCGGACGAGGAGATCATTCAGGGCCTGAAACTCGGCGCCGACGATTATGTGCCGAAGCCATTCTCGATTCAGCAGCTGGTATTGAGGATCGAGGCGGTCTTGCGACGCTCTCAGGTGGGCCAGGAACAGGCCAGGACTTTAAACATCGGCAACATCTCGATCGACACCGAAAATCTTTCGGGGCTAAAAGGGGATGACGAAATTGCTTTCACCAAGCGTGAAGTCGAAGTCTTGAGCTACCTTGCACAAAACTCCGAGCGGCCGGTTTCAAGAGAAGAATTACTGTCGAGAGTGTGGGGATATGCGCGAGGCCTCGACATCGAAACGAGAACGGTCGATATCCATATTGCGAAATTACGTCGCAAAATTGAAGTCGACCCCAAGCAGCCAGCAAAGCTCATCACAGTCCGTGGTGCCGGCTATCGATTGTTGACAGAGGGCTAGACGATGCTGCCCAAGACGCTTATTAAGAGCTTCGACAAAGGCCGGCTGCGAAACCTGCTGCTACTGATTTTCCTGGCGCTTGCTGTGCCGACTACGATCCTGATTTGGCAGGCGTACAGCCAGCTCAAGTGGGAAGCATTTCATCAGTACCGGGGTGCTGCAGAGGAACTGACCGGTCGCATCGATACGCGCCTCAATGACATGGTTGCTACCGCGGACGCGAATTCGTTTGCAGACTATGCTTTCCTGATCGTCTCCGGCGACCCGAGCGCCAAATTTGTGCAGCGCTCGCCATTGTCTGTCTATCCTGTCACAGGAAACTTGCCCGGCGTGCTGGGCTACTTCCAGGTAGATACGAATGGTGTATTCAGCACACCGCTGCTGCCACCGCAAGGCACGCAAGCAGCCATTCTCGGCATCGGCGAACTCGAATACAGCGACCGCCTGCAACTCGCACAGAAAATTCAGACAGTTCTCGTCGACAACCGTCTGGTGCAGTCGCGGCAGGAATTTGCTGACCGCCGTCTCGCGGCGGCCGGCGCGAATCCCAAACCTGCGCTCGAGGAGGAAAAAGAGGCCGATGAGGACTACAGTCAGGGGATTTTTGATCAGCTGAATCAGCCGAGACTAGACACACTGTCTCGTCAAAACTTGATCGGCAGGTTTGCGTCTGACGACGCAGAGGGTGAGGCCTTGCGATTAGAACAGCGCCTCTACAGCATCGGTAAAGTCAGCGACTTAAAGCTCGACGCTGATCTACAAAAGAAAAGTGAGGAAATCGAGCGTGACGGCACCAAGGACCAACTCATAACGGACAGCTTCGACTACGCTCCGGGCCGCGGCAAGCGCAAAGAACAAATTGCCCTGCCGGAAGCTGTGCAATTCGATGCCAGCGAACCGATAGCAAATGTAACGGGATCCTCCGAGCTTCGCATCAGCACTTTTGAAAGCGAAGTCGACCCGTTTGAGTTCAGCCTTCTCGACAGCGGTCACTTTGTCCTGTTTCGCAAAGTATGGCGCGACGGCGAACGATATATCCAGGGATTGCTGGTAGATCAGGAGACGTTCACTAAAGACATCATCGGCGCGCATTTCATGGAAACCGCGCTCTCCGACATGTCGAACCTGATCATCGCCTATCAGGACGATGTGATTCACACCTTTGGCGGACGTGACGACTTCAGTTATCCCAATGTTGCAGCGGACCTGGACGGCGCCTTGTTGTACCGCAGCCGCCTGAGCGCACCATTGGACAGTTTGGAGCTTATATTCAGCATCAAACGCTTACCCCCGGGCCCGGGTGCCAGCATCCTTGGCTGGGTGACGCTGGTGATTGCCATTGTTTTTGTCGGCGGGTTCTTCGTCCTGTATCGAATGGGCGTGAGCCAGATCAATCTTGCCCGGCAACAGCAGGACTTTGTCTCTGCCGTCAGCCACGAACTTAAATCACCGCTTACCTCCATTCGCATGTACGGAGAAATGCTCAAAGAGGGCTGGGCGGATGAGGGCAAGCGGCAGAGTTACTACGAATTTATCCACGACGAGGCAGAGCGCCTGTCCAGGCTCATTTCCAATGTGTTGCAGCTCGCGAATATCACGAGAAACGAGCCGCAGTTCGATCTCAAGCCAACAAAGATCGTCGAGTTGATGAGCAATACCGAATCCAAGATCGCAACTCAGGTCGAGCGTGCAGGATTTGAGCTCAGAATTAAAACAATCAATGATGCTGACCAAGCGACAATCAACATAGACGAGGATTGTTTCGCCCAGATCATCATCAATCTGGTGGACAACGCCATTAAATTTTCCAGAGACGCAGATAACAAAGCTATCGACGTCAGTAGCAAACTTTCGGGCGACGGTCGGGTCGTGTTCTCGGTCCGAGACTACGGCCCGGGAATACCAAAAGACCAGATGAAAAAGATATTCGAGCTCTTCTACCGTTCAGAGTCCGAACTCACGCGAGAAACTGTCGGTACCGGTATCGGTCTGGCAATTGTGCACCAACTCACAGCAGCGATGAGTGGCAATGTGGACATGATCAACGCAGAGCCGGGGGCGGAGTTTAGAATTTCATTTTCAGTTGCCTGACCACTCAA
>CAYWYT010000116.1:4454-7937 GCA_964462665.1 uncultured Woeseiaceae bacterium
GTAACGTCGCCGTGTCTGCTTTAACAGCCGGCGTCATTGCGGCTCGTTTGCCGGGCCAAAAACGACGACATCAGCAAAGTTGAAGGCGTCCTCAGCGTAGAGAATTATCTGCATTTCATCGGGACGCAGGTATTTGCGAGCCGCATCCAAGACATCATCTTCGGCAACGCTGCGAATTCGCTGCACGTACGAGGCGGATCGCTCGTGATTTCCGTAGCGCAATCTCTCCAACGCAAAACTCCGCGTCGTGGCGTAACCATCCAGGTAGGCGATCTGGAAATTGCCGTCCACCAATGCGCCTTTGGCGATGAACAGTTCTTCCTCGGACACTTCCTCACTGCGAATGCGGACTACCTCGTGCATCATGTTCTCGTAAACCGTGCCGATGAATTCGGGCCGACTGTACGAACGCAGGCTGTAGCCACCCGGGCCAAACCACTTGTCTTCCAGGAAAGCACTGGCATCGTTGGTGAGGCCATACTTGTAACGGGTTGCGATCATCAGGCGCGTCGTGAGGTGCTCGGCACCCAGGATGTAGGTCATGACATCAAGTGCAGCCTGCTCATCCAGTGGTACCTGCGGCAGGTCGTTGCCGAATACCAGCCAGCTCAGTAATTTATTTGCCGGAAAATGGTGCAGCTTGCTTGCGGTTGATGTCGTTGGCGGCAATTGCCTGGGTTCGGGAATGTCGGAGGCGCTCCAGTCAGAAAAAAGATCGACCAGTTGGCCATTGACCTCGTCCACGTCAATATCGCCGGCGACAGCAATCGTCATGTTGCCCGGCACGAAATAACGTGCATGAAAGCCCGCGATGTCCGCAGCATCCAGTTGCGCAAAGTCGTCCGCGGTACGTTGTACGCCATAGGGATGATCTTGATAGATAACGTCGTAAAAACGATCGACCGCCGCATCCAGTGAAGCTTCCGCAGGTGCCGGCGCAGCGTCGGCCGCAGCGCTAATAATATTGGCCTCGGATATCGCAGGTGTCCGCAAGATGTCGGCAAATATAGAGAGTGCCTGATCAAGGTCTTCTGCCGGCACGTTCAAGGCGATCTCCGTCCATTCATCGTGCATCTCGACGGTAAGCTCGGCCGTCATCCGCTTCAGTGCAGCTGAGTGGCCCGAATTTCTTAGCGCGTCGAGCAATGATTCGGCGCTTCCTTGCTGCTCGTCGTTTATCTTTCCTGCACGAACGAATACGCTCATCGTTACCAACGGGACCTGGTCCGCCGTGGCAACGTAGGCTACGAGACCGTTGACCAGTACGAGTTGAGAGTCGACCGGATCAGGGCGCGTATAAACGCTATCCGGCAGGCCCATGTCGCGTGGGTTCGTCAGTTCCTGAGCTGATGCCGAGGCAGCAATCAACACAGCGAGTAACAGCAACTTGTTTATGGTTGCACCTCCGCGGGCAGGACAACGCCAATCGAGCGGTTGCTTGCGATAAAGTATTTGTCAGCCAAGCTGCGTAAATCATCTTCGGTCGTCGCATCCCTGGCCTCGAGATACGGTTGTAGTGTTCGCCAACTGTCCATGACTTCGAAGTGGCCGATCTGGAATGCCAGTGCATTCGGGTCGACGGCAGTCCGGTACCATTGTGTGCGAAGTTTCTTGCGGGCAAGTGCTACTGATTCGCTCGGCAGTGTCTCTTTGCCAAGTCGTTGCAACTCACTTAGTAGCGCGTCTTGTGCCAAGTTGATCTGCGCTGCATCGTCCAGGACCAGTTCGATGTTGATTGATGCAGGCACGCCGAATCGCGAGGTGTGCACAACGCGGGTATTGATATCAATCGTGCCCTCGACGCCGGCTGTCTCGACAGCTGCTTGCAATTGCTCTGTAAATGCCTCCGCCAGTACGTCGAAACGCGGCCTGTCGGGGTGACCGACGCCAGGAATCTGGAATCGAATCTCCACTCGTGGCTGCAAGCTGTCGCTGCGCCAGTTGAGTCGCTTTTCGGCAGAGGGCAGGGGCTCGCGGCCCTCGTATCGGGCAGGTTCGGCGCGCCGTTGCATGTGGCCAAAATACTTTTCAACTAGTGGCACCATATCCGCCATCGACACACCGCCGATGAAGATCAGCGTCGTATTGTTCGGCACAAAGTAAGTCTCGTACAAATCACGTTGGTAGCGCCGTGTGTATTGTTCGAAATCGTTGGCGTAGCCTTCGGGCACGTAGACCATTGAAGATCTTCCGACCAGTGAATTCATCGCCTCGCGGAAATCTGTTGGCGCGCTATTCAGGTCGCCAACCCGTTGCTCAATCAACACATTCCGTTCGGCATCGAAATTCCGGAACACGGTGTTTTGCATGCGATCCGCCTCCACCCGCAGAAATACCTCAGCGCGATCGGCGGGCAGATCAATGTCGAACTTCATGTATTCCTGTTCCGTGGTTGCGCTCAGGTTGGTGCCACCGTAGGCCTGGTACCAGACCTCCGTTCTGCCTTCTTTGTTGAGTTCCAGCACCTGCTGGTTGAGCGCATCGATCAGGGTACGCAGCTCCTCGATCCTGGGCGTCGTCTCGAGGTGCTGGTAGTCATGAAACACGCCGCGCTGGCGCAGATCGTTGCGGGATCGATTGAGTTCTTCAATCAGCGCGTCTTCCGCGGCCTGGATCTGCTCGTGCAACGCCTTTTCCCGCTCCCAGTCCCTGGAACCGAGGGTAGGCGTGCCCTTGAACATCAGGTGCTCGAGAAAGTGCGCTGCCCCGAACTGGCCCGGCGTTTCGTTGAGCGCACCCATATCGGTAAATATCTTGGCGACGACCCGGTGATCACCGGGCCGTTCGATAACGAGCAGTCGCAGCCCGTTGTCAAAAACGTGTTCCTGGATCGGCAGATTGTAGTTTTGTGCGACGGCGGGAACGGTGGCGAACAGCAGTGCGCTCAAAAGGGCAGGAATTCTGGAGTACATGGCGAAATCGTATCATGACGAATGCTCGCGTACGCCATGTGCGTATTGCCCGGCGCGCTGTATTGCAAGAGACTGAGCAAACGATGTGTGCGTAGCACACGACCTCAGGCAGTACTTAATGAACAGACGTTGGGTTCCATTTGCATACGGCTTTCGGCCGTTCTTTCTATTGGCGGGCGTATATGCGGCCGTCGGGATGTCGGCCTGGCTGTGGACCTATAACACGGGATCGTCACTACTTCGGTCTCTGCCACCCCAGCTATGGCACAGCCACGAAATGTTGTTTGGCTTTATCGCCGCTGCGGTCGCCGGATTTGTTCTTACGGCCGTGCCGAGCTGGACGGGGAGTCGCGGGTTTGCCGGCGCGCCGCTTATCACGTTGGTCATTCTATGGTTCGCGGGCCGCATTGCCTTTGCGTTTTTCAACACGCTGCCGCTGATTGTCGTTATTTCGGCCGAGATACTTTTTCTTCCCGCAGTCATTGTGACGATCGCTCCGTCACTTTTCCGGACACGCAATCGCAACATGGTGTTGCTACTTGTGATTGCAGCGTTCTGGTCCGCTGACCTT
>CAYWYT010000117.1:0-7894 GCA_964462665.1 uncultured Woeseiaceae bacterium
TGAACGCCGTCATCGCGAAGTTAATTGCAACCTGATGTGCCGCCGCTATCGCTGCACCGCGCGTCCCCATCAAGATCGACACCGCGTTGAACAGACCGGCTTCTGCCGTGATCATTACTGCGATCGGAACACCAAGCACCAGAATTTCCTTGATCGCGTCCGGCCGAACTTTTCCGACTCGCGCGAATATTTTCAATGGTGCGTAAGTCTTACTGCGCATCATGTAGATGCCGAGCCCGATCATTATCGACCACATCGTGATCGCGCTGGCGATACCACAACCGACCGCGCCCAATGCGGGCGCACCCAGGTTGCCGAACATCAGCACCCAATTCAAAAACACATTGATGACTAAAGAGGCTACCGACGCATACATGATCGGTTTAGTTACGCCGATGCCCTCGGTGGTAAAACGCAACGCCAGGAAGATGAATATGCCGGGAGCACCCCAAACAAGTGCCAGCACGTAGCTTTCCGTAAGATTTCTGAAGCTTGGATCGATGCCAACCCCGCTTAGGACTGCACCAACAGTCTGATAAAAGACAAAAATTACGATGACGGCGACGAATGCGCCGAAGTAAATGCCCTGTCGCGTGTAACGCCCAATCATTTCGGGGTTTCCAGCGCCAAAGTGTCTGGCAGCGATCGGCGATATAGACATCAATGTGCCCAGGCATATCGTGAAGCCGAAAAACCAGATACTGCCGCCAACCGCTACCGCAGCCAGCGTTTCGGCGCCGAGGCGGCCCGCCATGATGGCGTCCGCGAAATGGATACCGGCAATTGCCAGATTATTGACGATCAGGGGCCCTGCGAGCTTTAACAGTGCTCGCAGCTCTACTCGCCATTTGCCTTGACTAAACATCGGCGCAAGATACCTCATTATTGGGCAACTCGCCTTCAAAGTAATTGCCCTAATGGTGTAAAGTTGCTCCGCACCCCCGCTCAACTGATTGTACGGAGACAAGCATGCTGCATGACGGTCGATCCATTAGAGTTGCTGTTGTTGGAGGTTCGCGCATACCTTTTTGCCGGGCACACTCGGTTTATCGAGATTATTCTAATCAGGATCTGATGGCCGCCGCCCTTTCGGGGCTGGTCACTAAATACGATCTGAAGGGGCAGACGCTAGGCGACGTTGCGCTCGGCGCAGTCATCAAACACTCGCGCGACTGGAATCTCGCCCGTGAGTCTGTAATCGACTCCGGCTTGTCGCCGCGAACACCCGCTATGGATATACAGCGTGCCTGCGGCACCAGTCTCGAAGCTTGCGCCGTTATTGCCAATAAGATCGCGCTTGGTCAGATCGAGTGCGGCATCGCCGGTGGCGTTGACTCGATCAGCGACGCACCGATGGTTTACCCGGACGCCTATCGACGCATTCTTCTCGATGTGTTCCGTGCGCGCTCATTATCACAAAGAATTAGGCCGTGGTTTCGTCTACGTCCATCCCATTTCAAACCGGAGCTACCCGGCGTGACCGAACCGCGTACGGGATTATCGATGGGTGAAAGCACTGAGCTCATAGCCCGCGATTGGGATGTACAGCGCGAACATCAGGACCAACTGGCGCTCGCAAGCCACGTAAAAGCCGCGAATGCCTATGACGCTGGTTGGTACGAAGATCTGGTTCTTCCATTTCTCGATTGCGAAGAAGACAACAACATTCGGCGCGACTCCACTTTCGAATCACTGACAAAATTGAAGCCTGTGTTTTCGCAAGACCGAAAAGCAACCCTGACTGCCGGCAACAGCACACCATTGACGGACGGTGCCGCGGCCGTGTTACTTGCGGCGGAGGATTGGGCGAATCTGAAGAATCTACCTATCGCGGCTTACCTGACTTTCGTGAAAGTAGCCGCGGTTAATTTCATCGACGACGAGGGTCTGTTGATGGCCCCTGCTTATGCGGTCTCTGAGATGCTGAAGGATGCCAACCTGCGTTTGCAGGACTTTGATTTCTACGAAATCCACGAAGCATTTGCTGCACAAACAGTAGCTACGCTGAAGGCATGGCAGTCAGACAAATTCTGCCGCGAGAGACTCGGCCGTAATGAAGCGCTTGGACCGATCGACCTGACCAAGCTCAATGTTAAAGGCGGCAGTCTCGCGATCGGTCATCCGTTTGCGGCGACGGGTGCGCGCGTCGTTGCCAACATGGCCAAACTCCTCAGCGAAAAAGGATCGGGGCGCGGGTTGATATCTATTTGTACGGCAGGAGGCATGGGCATTACCGCCATCATGGAAGCTGCGTAAGGTGGGCGAATTCAGCGCAACGCTAGCGTATATCAATAGCTTTATTTGGCACGACTACGTGCTGTACGCCATTGTCGGCACCGGTGTGCTATTCACAGTTTGGAGTGGCTTCTCACAGTATCGGGCGCTGGTGCACGGTCCGGCGATCATTCGCGGCATCTATGACGATCCCAATGACCCGGGCGCTATCAATCACTTCCAGGCGCTGTCCGCTGCTCTTTCTGCAACGGTCGGCCTCGGCAACATCGGTGGCGTCGCACTCGCAATTGCCCTTGGCGGACCTGGCGCCGTGTTCTGGATGTGGATAATTGGTTTTCTCGGCATGAGCATCAAGCTGACCGAAGTCACTCTTTCGATGCTGTATCGCAACACCGACGATCCGGACAATCCGCATGGCGGTCCGATGTGGGTTATTTCCAAGGCGATGGAAAATCGCGGCATGGGCGGCCTCGGCAAGGCTATCGCCGTCATCTTTTGTGTGACCTTACTAATATCAACCGCGACCGGTGGCAACATGTTCCAGGCATGGAACGTCGGCGAATTGACGCAAGAGTATTTTTCAGTACCTAGCTGGATCACCGGCATCGTACTGGCGATTATCGTCGGCAGCGTAATTATCGGCGGCATTAAACGCATCGGTAAAGTTGCCGGCATGCTGGTGCCGTTTATGGTCGCGCTGTACTTGCTCGCCGGAACCTATGTGCTCGCGATTAATTTCGGTGATATTCCGACGATGTTCGTTCTCATTGTTAAGTCAGCGATGGCGCCAACGGAAGCGGCAGGTGCGTTTGTCGGTGGCACAGCGGCGTCGGCATTTCTGTTTGGCCTGAAGCGAGCAGTTTTCTCGAACGAGGCGGGTCAGGGCTCATCGCCTATCGCACATTCCGCGGCAAAAACAGACGAGCCTGCCCGCGAAGGTATCGTGGCAGGGCTCGAGCCTTTCATCGACACCATCGTTGTGTGTACGTTTACCGCATTGATCATCCTGTCGACCGGAATCTGGAATCGCGCACCCGACATCAGCTTCCAACAAGTACCAGAAGCTGCACAAACACAGGCCGGATGGCAGTACCCGGAGCACCAGCTTGCAGGCGACGACTGGAGCGAGGGCGACAAGGCGACGTTGGTCGTCAGTGCCGACCAGCGTGACGGCGGCTTTGATAGACACAAGATTGTCGGCACCATCGTGGCTCACGGTATCGACACATACAGTATTCAGTGGGACGCGCTGGACAGCACCAAGCAGCCCGAGATTGTGGGCGCAGGCTTTTATCGAAACTACATCGGCGCGACTTTGACGGCGAAGGCGTTTGACAGCGTCACTCCGGGTCTTGGTAAGTGGCTTGTTTCGATTGCTGCCTGGTTATTTGCGATATCCACAATGATCTCGTGGAGCTACTACGGCGAACAGGGGATGGTGTATCTGGCCGGCGAAAAGTCGGTTTTGGCCTACAAAATTGTTTATTGCGCGCTGATCGTTATCGCGACGCTGGGCTTTGTTAAGACGGATGCGGATCTCGACAACATAACCGGTATTGGTACCGGCGTGATGGTGCTCGCGAATATTCCGATCTGCTGGTTCTTCGGCTATCAAGCTATGCGCGCGTACAAGGATTACGTTGCCCGTCTCAAGTCGGGGCGAATGGGTCCGGGTCACCCACCGCCCAGTCTCGATGATTTGCTATCCGGGCGCGATGTAGAGAAAGACTAGTCGACCGGATCGGAATCGTCGGCTGCTGAGTTTTTTTTCTTGCGCATTTTCTCGAGCGCTGCGTCGATTCTCGACTTCGCCTGGGCAGTTATGCCGCCCTGCTTGTATTCGTCGATAACGAAACTCTCGACTCGCGACACGATGTCGTCCATTTCCGCGCCACCGTCAAGGTCTTCAGGGTCGACGCCG
The DNA here is from genome assembly GCA_964462665.1 of uncultured Woeseiaceae bacterium. Lineage (GTDB taxonomy): Bacteria > Pseudomonadota > Gammaproteobacteria > Steroidobacterales > Woeseiaceae > UBA1847. The sequence continues at coordinate 4,157 of CAYWYT010000117.1, forward strand.
GCAGGCGCATTTCGAAGTGCGCCGAACAGGTTTATGAAGTGTTCGCTATGTTTACCTGCGACCAGCAGCTTGTAGAACTCCGGACCCGGTTTGCCATTTTCTGTGCGACTAAGACTGACAATTGCGGCGATGATTGAGGCCGGCAACAGTACAAGGTCGCGAAACCCGTCTACCAGTAGTTTGACCTGCAACACAGCAAGATCACGAATGAGTATCCAATGTGGCGATTGCGGTGCTTCGTTCTCAGCGGGCGTTGGCATTGTTCTATTCACACGATAATTATCAATTAAGACAACGGAGTATAGCGTTGCTTGCTGGCACCCGAAGAACCTTTCGTTTACTGTTGGCCGGCACTAAAATCGGACCAATCGAGCATGCCGACGTTTGAATCAAAACCACTGTACGAGCACGGAGACCCGGATGCGCTGGGCGTTCTGGTCGTGAATCTGGGCACGCCGGACGCGCCAACGACGGCTGCTGTGCGGCGTTACCTGCGGGAATTTCTGTGGGACTCGCGCGTTGTAGAGTATCCGCGCGCGCTTTGGTGGCTGATTCTTAATGGCATCATTCTCACTATTCGACCGTCGAAATCGGCGCATGCCTACCAACAGGTTTGGACCGAGCAGGGCTCTCCGTTGCTGATTCATTCACAGGACATCGCAGCCGCGATGCAGACGCAGCTATCGGCCTCTTTGTGCGGCAATGTTCGGGTCGAGTTGGCCATGACCTACGGAAATCCATCGGTTGAAGCCGGACTCAATAAGCTGCACGCAGCCGGTGCTCGTCGCATCGTTGTCTTGCCGCTCTATCCACAGTATTCCGGAACAACGACGGGCTCCGTGTTCGACGCGGTCACTACCGCGCTCAGCAAGCGCCGCTGGATCCCGGAGCTACGCTTTATCAATCACTATCATGACAAGCCGGGCTTCATCGCCGCAGGAGCGGCGAGTATTCGTGAACATTGGGAGCAACAGGGCCGCGGTAATCACCTGCTGTTTTCGTTTCATGGCTTGCCAAAGGGTAACCTGGAGAAAGGCGACCCGTATCACTGTCATTGTTTGAAAACTGCACGCCTGATAGCCGAAGCGCTCGAGCTCCAGGAAGATGACTGGTCGGTCGCGTTTCAATCGCGCGTTGGACGCGAAGAGTGGCTACAACCGTATACCGAAGAGGTTCTGGCAAAATTCGGGGAAGAGAAAATAGAGCTCGTCGATGTAGTGTGTCCGGGCTTTGCTGCCGACTGCCTCGAAACCCTGGAAGAAATCGCGCTGCGCTACGCCGAAGTATTCGTCGAGTCCGGCGGCGGATCGCTGAACTACATACCCGCGCTGAATGCGCGCGATGATCATGTGACTTTTCTGTCGGAGTTGGTGACCTCCCACGTCGGGGGCTGGCCGGAGTCACCCCAATGAGCACTCTGGGCCGCTATCTCGAATTCAGTCTGTACACGCCTGACATTCTTGATTCACTCGGCTTCTATAGGATGCTCGGCTTTTCAGAACTGGAGATCGGCGACGTCTGGCCACATAAATACGCCGTCGTTACAGATGGCGTGTTGTGCATTGGTCTGCATGACCAGCACTTTGAAGGACCGTCAATCACGTTCGTACAACAGGATCTCGCCAAGCACGTGCGCACGATGACCGATTCGGGCTTTGACTTCCGACTTGTACAGCTGGACGAAGACGCGTTTAACGAGCTCGGCCTCGACGACCGCGATGGCCATCGCGTTACGATGCTTGAGGCACGTACGTTTACCGGTGGCGATGAGTTCGACAACGACTCCGCCTGCGGCACCTGGTTCGAACTTTCATTGCCAGCGCGCGATGCCGTGCATGCCGCTCGCTTCTGGGCATCGGTCGCACCCGTCGTACTTCAGTTTCGCGAAGAGCCGACAACGCACATGCGCTTCGATGCAGGCGGTGCAGCGGTTGGTTTGTCGGAAAGCATCGCACTTGAGTCGCCTTCCCTGTGTTTTCGCTGTCAGGACAAACAAGCGCTGTTTGATCTTATCGAGCGACACGGCCTGGAACACCAGAAATTTCCCGGCTATGAGGGTGCCTTCGTCTCGATCAAGGCGCCCGAAGGGACGACGCTATTCGCTTTCGACGAAGATTTTCTGGGTGAAGCCTATGAGGTTGAGGAGTCCGATGACTCCGCCGTCTACCCAGAGTAAGTGGCCTACTGCCTAGTCGCGGGAGAGGTCGGAGATACGCTCTGCCTGGCGTCGCAAAGCCGTTCCAATGTCTGCTTCATCGTACAGAGCATTAATATCGCCGAGCTTTGGACGAGATCGCACCAAATTCTTCTCCGGATCATCAAACGGCGCGTCGCACGCGATCCCCGTTAGTTTACGCGATAGAATTGCGTCGTCTTTGTAGGTCGCCAGTCTCTCGCCCAGAGTTTTCGAGCCGCGCACGTTGACCTCGTGCACCTTGTCCAGATTGCCGTAGATACCGTCAAGGCTACCGAATCTCTCGAGTAACACGGTCGCTGTTTTCTTACCTATGCCCGGCACACCTTTGATGTTATCGACGGCATCTCCGGCAAGCGCGAGAAAATCCGCGATCTGTTCCGGATGTACACCGAACACGCCACGTATATCGTCGTAACCAATTTTTCCTTTGCCTGCGAAATCCCAAAAAATATCGTTCCGGGAAACGAGTTGGGCGAGGTCTTTGTCTCGCGTGACAACAGTCGATGGGCGATTCACGGTACGTCCGTGCTCAACCAAAGTACCAATAAGATCGTCCGCCTCGTAACGCGGACTACTACTATTCATGATCCCCAGAGCGTTCGTAAATCGACGGCATTGCCCGAACTGGCGCTTAAGATCTTCTGGCGCCGGATCTCTGTTCGCTTTGTACGCAGGGTATATTTCGGTGCGAAACGAATCCGTCATGCTCTGATCGAACAACACAGCGATGTGCTCTGGATTCACCTGCTCAATAAAGTCACCAAGAAATCGGCAAAAGCCATACAAGGCGTTCACAGGATTTCCGTCCTTACCAACCATGTCATCGGGCATCGAATAATAAGCCCGAAAAACATAAACACTAGCGTCAATCAAATACTGCATTACATTTAGTGACAGTTACCGTTCGTGCACCAAAATAGCTCAGCGCACCAAATCAGTGCGCGAACGGTAACTGTCACTGAATTGGGGTTATTCATGGAAGTGGACTTCTATTATCTCTTCGCCGTCGGCTAGGTGGTCTGTTAGTCGTGCGTGTAGTGGGCTCGAGCGTGGGATGTGTGCCAGCAAGTACTGCATTTGATCGGCTAAGACGCGGCGGCCCTTCAGGTAGATATATTCTGCGTAGGTGGGCGTGAACGGCACGGCGATTAATTGCATTGCCGCTTGCTCTGGTGTGCGTCCGCCCTTGTAGTTATTGCAGCGCCGACATGCTGTCGCAACATTGCTCCACTTGTCCGCACCACCTTGAGAAATCGGCGTAATGTGGTCGCGGGTAAGATCACGTGTTGGGTAGCGCATCGCACAGTACAGGCACAAGTTTGCGTCGCGCTTGAAAAGTGTTCGATTGTTTAGCGGCGGAACGTATTGATCGCGATTGCGCGAAAGGCTTCGACTGGTGCCATGCGTCGCAATAATCGAATTGACGTCGATCTTGCTGCGCTCGCCGTTGAAGCTACTGTAGCCGCCGAAAACGGTATACAAAAGAGTGCCGCAGTCGTACGCCACCTGATCGGCGTGGTACAACCGCACCGCCTCCCGAT
>CAYWYT010000118.1:0-7793 GCA_964462665.1 uncultured Woeseiaceae bacterium
CACACGCCGCGTATGACAAAATTAACGCAGAGACTATATAGATGACTATTCGACCGATCAGATGCGCCGGCGACCACGAGAGCGCCCTAAAAAGGATTGAGGCGCTCATGTTGGCCAAGGATGGCACGGATGAAGGCGACGAGCTGGATGTCCTGGCTACGTTGGTGGATGCGTACGAGGCAAAACATTTTCCAATTGATTCTCCGGATCCCATCGAAGCCATCGTGTTTCGAATGGAACAAATGGATTTGGGGAGAAAAGATCTAGAACCATTTCTAGGTTCTCGTGCACGGGTATCTGAAGTGCTTAATCGTCGACGTGGTTTGTCATTAAAGATGATCAGAACGCTGCACAAAGAGCTGAAAATACCCTTGGAGGTGTTGGTTGGCTCTACAGACTCGTAGTGTCGTTTTATGCGTATAATGTATATTATGTTAAATCGGATAATAACATTGCCATTATTCATCCCATGGATCGACATATCTCCCCGGCAGACTAAATCCTGAGATGTCCACGGCCGCCTGCTCGTACAGCGGTCTTCTTATACGGATTGGGAGGTTTGAACATGATTAGAGCACTACGCTGGCTGTTGGTAGCGCCGATGGCAGCACTTGGATGGGTAATCGCTTTTGCAGCTGCCTTGGCAACGCATTCACTTATCGATACGTATTGCCCAGAGCAATACCAGGTATCCAATACCTGTAACTGGGAATGGGCAACTCTTGCTCAGGACATGCTGATTGTTATTGGAGCAACGATCTCCGCGGTGCTGTTTGTCAGCTTCGCAGCAGTTACTGCGCCTGACTACAAAGCACGTGTTGCTACAGCGGCGTTTCTGGTGGGCTTATCTGCTGCTTCGTGGGTATTTTTGCAAACGAGCGCCCTGTCCGCGTTCATTGGCGCGTGTGCTGGTGGATTAGTGACTCTATTGATCACGCTGAAATATCATGGACGCCGCAGAGTCAGCGGATACAGGCAATACCAACTATTTATCTGATTAGACCAAGTCCAAGCGCTTTATTTCTTCCAGTCCGTAATCCAGGCACCGCCGTCGCTGCGAAGCTTGCGCCCATCAGACATGAGCTGATAATTCCACACATCGTCTGCCTGCGGGCTGCCCGCTTTCGGCCGAACTTGTAAAGCGAAGCACGTGGCGATTGGACAACCACCAGTCGCTCCAGCAACACTGACTTCGTAATATTCGTTCTCAGTGTCATTCCAGCCAGCGTTGACCAAACCCAGGTCCGTCAGGTCGGTGGTAAAGCGATTCTGCTCGGTACGAAATTGTTGCTCCATGGTCGCTATTTGCGTTAACGCGGCCTTCGCCTCTGAGCGTCGCGATTTCTGCACCTGAGCGAAATAACTAGGGATCGCGACCGCAGTCAATATGGCTACGATGATCACTACGATCATCAGCTCAATAAGAGTGAAGCCGCGTTCCCTACTAGTCATCATTGCAGTGATTTCCAGTTGACCCGCGTTGGAGAGTCACAGATCTTCATCACCGACTCAGAGCCTGCGAATACTGTTGTACAGAAAGGCTCTGGTGTCGTCGGTGTGCCCGCTTCGGAATGTGTGACCAATTGCGGCTCACCCAGAATTGCTGCCTGGTCATCGACCGCCCTGTCACGAACTATTGTATCCGGCGTACCGTCATTGTTTGTGTCAACCTCGAGAACACCGATTGCACTAAACAAGTCCACCGCGTAGAAGCGGTTTGAGCCACCGGTAAAGTCACAGACATCTGCAACTCCGGTCTCGAACGACGTGAACAATAACTTGTTCTTAAACGTTCGCGCGCGCGCCAGTATTTTCTGATCGCTGGCAAGGCTGAGGACCCAGCCTTCCTTCGAGTTCAGGGCTGCAAGCTCGGTCGTTTGCACCGCACCCGTGGCAGTCTGCAATATGTTGGACGTTACATCGTAGAGGTCGCTTATCGTCAACGCGCTTGGCATTGTCGTCGGCGTTCCCTTAGCCACATTCGAATCGACGGCCGCAAAGAACTTGTCTTCTACAGTATCGTTCAATGGATGCGCTCGATAGCCGGAGCCGATCGCGATCGACGTCACTGTAAGGCCGTTACGAGTTGTCAGAGCAACACTTGGTGGATAGTAGAAACGTCGATTTTCCTGAATCGTTGCACCACCGAAGTCGGCAAACAAATACGGCTTCAGCGTGGATCCAGTAGTGATATCGCCACCCTCGATGATATCTATGCGCCATACCTGAGCGCCCATGTCACCGACATAAATTCGGTCGGCATAACCGTTGCCATCGGAGTCTTCAGCACGCACATCAGATGGAATGCTGTACTTCATGTCTGGCACGTCAACCACAAATTCGTCAATACCAGGCGTTCCTGGATCATCTGCACCAATAGAGTTCAGCAGTGCGCCAGTAACAGCATCGATAACGTAAATCCCCATGCCTACGTCATCGCCTGCAGCATCTCTGGGCTGGTCGAGGAGGTCCTGCTTGGCCGAGTCATAGCCGCCGCCAAAAATAAGCACGGGTCGTGGAGTTCCTCCATCGAGGACTCGTGCAACGGTCATGCGTGACCAGGATTCACCCATAAGTTCAAACCCAGAAGTGCCGCCGTTTATTTGCCACATCAGTCTTGGATTATTCGGGTCGGAAACATTCACCGCATAGTAGCTATTGCCACCACGACGCATTCCGAAGTAAAGAATTGCATTGTCTGTGCCAATATCAATCAAGCCGTTGCCGTTTACGTCGTTGAGCAACACAGTCATCGGACCATCAAGGCCGTAGATGTGTGGCCCTGCAACCGCGCCGGCTGATTGCGCCTGCAGCGTGCCAACCATTTGATACGGCATAAATGCGAATAACTCTGTACCGCCTGCAGTATCGGCTGGTGCGATCGGATTGGTGACGTCGATTGCGTGTAAGTAACCCTGGTTAGTGGTGACGTACAAAACCTCACCAATTCCTGCGTACTCGATCGTCTTCGGCTGCGTGTGCAACGGATCACCGATACGATCGCTTCGCGCCCAAGTGATCATGCTGTCAACTTCGGCAGGCGTTGCGGTAAGCGGCATACCCAATACAGCAGCAGTCAGACTCGCATTGGACGTATCCATATTGTGAGCGCCGTCATTAAGATTTACGCCTGAGGTTTCCGCTGGGTTCGAAATAACATAAATATTTCTTGATCCCGGAGTCAGATTATCTACGATGCCGCCACTGGTGGATTGGTTTCCATCCGGACCCGAACTCCAAAAGCTTTGCGAAGTTGATTTGAAAATAACTCTTCCGGAAATAGCATCAATTTCCGTCGCGGGCGCACCGTTGACGTCTTTTATGATTCCATTTTCGATGAAATAACCTTTCACATTTCCGTCCCAGACGCGTTCCTGTTTCGGATTAAAAAGTGTCAGATAGGCTTTGCCGCCCGTCTGCAACGTTGTGGTGTCAAAGCTTGCCGCAAATCCTGCAAACCTTTGGTTGCTGCTTGATACGCTCGTAATAATTGAGCGGAAAGCATCAATCAGAGTTGCCAAGTCAGTTGCTTCAAACGCTTGGCCACCGCCGGCGTCAGCGACATCATTTAGGTAGCCCCAGGTCGCAACGGCAGCCGGGCCGGTCAGACCGAAGCCGATTGAATAGGTATCAACTGTAGTGCCGGCTAATGATGGACCTTGATCTTCCTCATGCAGGAACTCTACAAGTTCTTTGCCGCAGTTGGCGTACGGATACGCCATCGGACTGGCGCCGAACTCGTCGCTGTAGTCGTCGCAAGACACATCGTTACGCGTGATGCCCGGGTCGTCGCTCGCAATGAGATCACGAACGCTATAGGGCGATGCTGCATTGCCGCTCGACGTTCTGCCGTAATCGATCGAGTTGGATGACGGGTCACCATCGGTTAGCAGCACTATGCCGGTCTTCTGGCATTGCTCGGTAATTGGGGAAACATAGCGACGTGTGTCTTTACGTCGGTATGTACAACTGTCATAAGTGTCGCTACTACCCACTGTGCCCGGTGTGCCCGGTGAATCGTTACTTGCTCTGCAAATCTGACCGCCGGGGCAACTAGGAACATAGGAATATGACGTTGTTGCAAGACACTCTGATTTGCCAGCATCGGAGGCAGTACAGCATCGAGTTGGTGTGCCACCGGACGTGCTTGTTACCCAAATACTACCGCTCGAGTTGGTAATACAGGATCCCGGAGGTGTAGCGCTGTATGTGTAGACAGTTCCACCACTACATAAGGTACCGCAGCCAGCATCGCAGGTGCCCCCCACGACGCAAGTTCTTGGTGGGGTAGGCGGAGTAGGTGCGGTAGTCGCCGTCTCAATGGTACAAGTCATTTCTGTGCCGGCGCCTTGTGCAGCGGCGCATGAATTGAAAGTAGAACCACCGGGGTGTGCGGCATAGTCAGCACAAGCGGTGTTCCAGCCACCCGGAGTTGCCAGAGGCACGTATGCAATGCCGCCCGTCAAACTCGCCGGGTGTGCTGCGCGCCAACCGTCATAATAGCGATTGGCGCCGGTGTTCCAGCTGCCGAAAGATTCGTTCAAGCCGTAGATAGGCCTTTCGCCGCGCAAATACTTGGCAACTTCCATAAGCGCCGGCACCGTTGGCGTCTCCTGGCTGGCAGCCGAAACCTGGACCATGCGATCGATAACTTCACGGACCTCCATGCCAGACGGAATGCTGCTGTCGATTAAATTCGCATCACTGTTGTATAGCGCCGCTGGGAACTTGATCCCACTGCCATGGTAGTCGCGAAATGAAGTGAAGCCGACATTGATGTCGGGCAGACTCGGATCCGCGAGAATAGTACCGATCGCGTCCTGCATGATCTCCAGACGTGACGGAATACCGAAACTCGGGGCAGTGCCCGCGGGCGTTTTATTCATGCTGGCCGAAAGGTCCAATACAAAAATTAGATTCGGCGTAACACTGGCCAGACCAGGATTGATAAAAACTTCCAGATCGTCGGCATAGGCCATCGGTGACGAAAACGTTACCAAGGCTGCTAATGCACCTAGTCCCAGCTTAATTCCTTTTGTCTTGATATCCATAATATCTAGTCCGGCTGATAATTAATTGGTACTCGTGAGTACCGGGTTAAGGACAGGTCCCTGCTAGCACTGTCGCTGGTGCAGGTGCGACGATGTAGCCGCCCTGCTCCAATCGCGTCGTAGCATTAGTGCTATCTGACGCGGTGGTTCTAAGAATAAATTTGTAGGCACGAAACTCGCTGTCGGTTCCGGGCGCGATGGTCGTACCGTCAAAACAGATGTCAACATCAACGGTCATGTCGACTTCCTGGGTTGACGCATCGCCATCTAAATCCTGGTCATAAATATCTGGGAAGCTGCGGCTTCGTGCGTCGACAGCCTGCTCGCCAGGCACAAGATTGAGTAAGTTAGCCCACTGTTCGCGCAGCGCTGAATTCGCCGTGTGTTGGGTGCGACTTTTGACGCGGTGATTGTTCGCCATGATTTCCTGTGAGCCGACATCGCGAAACATGCTGGTGCTTACGATCGTTACAATCAGCAACAAGATCAATGAGGCGATCAGCACAGCACCGGTTTGATTGAACTTAAAGGACGGAATCTTCGTAGTCATTAGAGTACGCCTCGCATGTTTTCCAATGACACTGCAAAACTCAGTGATTCTGGCGGCCGACTTCCCGATTGAATAATCAATTCGATTTCAGCGACCCGCACTTGATTCCAATCAGCGATGCCACCCGCGCGCTGAAACGAATCAATCGATTCATCAAGGTTGGTGTCGAGGCCATAAGCGACTGCCATTCCGAGGAAGCGAATTTGCTGAGCAATTGGACCTTGCTCATCGCCCATTAGTGGGCGTGGGGCACCGCCATCCGTACTGCAATTCAGGTTCACACCGTCGACCGCAAACACTACAGCAGACATCGCCGCGGCAGGGACGGGATTGCCGATGCAATCAATTATGCCGATGCCGTCCATAAAGCGAACTGCTATCGCGTCGTTCGGCACGACTTGCGTTCCGCCACCTATCAACGCCACTGTGGCAGTTGCCTCAGTGCCGAAAACGGCCTGGCCGTCCCCGAATGGCCCGGCAGCTGGAAATAGTGAGGCGCGATTCATAATTCTCTGGTTTGTCATGTCGGAGAATCCGGCTTGCTGCAGCACGTTTGTAAACATGATGTTAGCCAGCCTCTCGCTACCCTGTTGTCCGGACTGCGACTGCTGGTACGAGTAAGCCTGTCGATTCTGTCCGAAAAATGTCAGCAGGCCTGCAAGCAAGAACAGACCGATCGACATGCCGATAAGTAGTTCGACCAAGTTAAAACCGCGACTGTTTTTGATCATATTCATGGCCGCGCTCTAACCGTGTAAGTGAAAGCACGCTGACTATTTGCCGCAGTGCCAGTGCCAGTGTAGTAAGTGCTAGCCATGTTCAGGCCCGAGGTAGACTTGTTTTCGTTCCAGATTACGGAGACTTCCAACATCACAGGAAAGTCGACGCCGATGCGGCGAATTCTTGCGCTTGGAGCCGGCAAACGATCAGACAAACCACCCGAGGTACCGAATGAACTGCCATTCTGCGCCCATGCCTTAACGCTGTAAGCAGCGGTCTCCTGCGGCGTGCAAACCACACTTGAACAATCAACTCCAAGAGCCTCAAGCGCGGCGCCCTCGGCTCCGCCGCTGATGTCACCGATGACACCAGCATCACTTATTGAAATATCGAACGTCGGCGATATCGTTTGCCAGAATAGATCGTTGCTATTAATACGAGACAACAAGGCCGACGCCTGAATTGACGCCAGGCTGCGGTCAGCTGCAACTTTGGTACTGCCGATGGCTATCGACTGCAAAGCGCCGATACCCAACAGTCCGAACACAATGATCAGAAACGCAATTAGCGATTCGAGCATGGCGAAACCGGATTGTTTGTTTTTAAAATTCATAAATTCGGCCTTACGGGCAAGATAAATCCGCGCCAGAACGATCTTCGGCGATTGAGTTGCTGTTGGAGTCCGTTGCGAGCCGCACGCGACCGTCTACGGATATGATCACGCCTCGGGCACGTTGTGCCGAGTCATCGCGACCACATAGCTTTATGGTTCTGGCGTTGGTAGTAAATCCGTTGCGATTGAATACGATCAACCCGGCCGCACCAGCGATAGCCATTTCCGTCGCTGTGTCAGTATCCAACGCTTCCCGAACACGAATGACGTTCGCAGCGTTGTCGACGATTAGCCAGCCGGTGCTCCAATCACCTGCTCCGGAGCATGCGGTGTAATCAGCATTGGCAGAGCAAACAGTGACGTTCAGACCTTGCTTGGCGGCCTCAGATCGGGCATGCCGCATACTTGAGACCAGGTCGTTGGTCTCGGTTGAAAGGCTGCTGTTAATAGAGATGCTTTGGAACGACGGTACTGCGATGGCTGTAATGACGCCCAAAATTCCGATGGCGATTAACAACTCAAGCATATTGAAGCCGCCCTGGCGGCGGCGAGTAACTGACATAGCGATACGCGTGCGGCTACGGCCGCCGCAGATATAATCGCATCGTGCTGCGCTTACTTGGCGCATCGGTTACTCCCTGCTAGGTTTTTTCCTACGCTACACATGGTACGGGTTTGCCTCAGTTTGCTCCGTGTTCCTGTTCACATAACAGTCCGCGAGTCTCGTCACGGCATGCTGGCTAACATATTGATTCTAACGCAGATTGCGACAACTCGACACGTTATGTTTAAACGCCATATAGCGATTGTCATGGACCTGCTATTGCTCTGTTTCGTGAGCAAAATCATCCTACACCCT
>CAYWYT010000119.1:0-7735 GCA_964462665.1 uncultured Woeseiaceae bacterium
ACGTATTTCTCGCCGGCCATGTGAAACGGGTGTGGGTCGACCATGCGTCGATCTGCTGGCAAACCGATAACGGGTTTACCACTCATACGGCGTCGTCTGCCTTGCGGCCGAAATAGCGCAGCACACCAAACAAGGTTGCTCCACCAACAATTATCGATACCCACGGCGGCAAACCGTAGCCTGCCGGAATTGTCCCCAGGACTATCGCGGCGGTACCCACTAACATCGCGTACGGCATTTGTGTTCGTACGTGCTCGATATGATCACAGCCGCTGGCAATAGACGAGAGCACAGTCGTGTCGGAAATTGGCGAGCAATGATCTCCCCATACCGCACCTGCGAGCACACAAGCCGTGGCTGAATACAGAATATGCATGCCGGCCGGATCGGCCATGCCGTTAACCGTCATGACCGCCCAGGCCAAAGGAATCGCGAGTGGCATGAGGATTCCCATCGTGCCCCAACTGGTGCCGGTGGAGAACGCGGTAACCGCCGCCAGCACGAATACGATCGCAGGCACCAGAGCAACCGGCATCGTGTCCCCGAGGATGTTGATCAGGTAGCCCTTGGCATCCAGCGCTGCAGTCACATCTGACATCGACCAGGCAAGAATCAACGTAATCATGCCGAACAGAGTGGCGCGCGCACCGCCATACCAGGCATCGACAGTCTCGTGAGCGTTCAGGATGCGTTGTCCTATTGACAGAGTCGCCGCTGTAAGCGCACCGATAAACGACGACCACATCATCGCCTGGTACGCGTTGGACGCGCCAATAATATCGCGGACCGCGTGATCACCTGGCCCTAACGCGTTCGTACCGGTGACATACAAACCGGCGCCCAGCCCAATAATCATGACCAGGATCGGGATAAACGCGTTTGCGGCGCGTAGTGGAATATTGTCTTTTGGCTCGAGTGTGTCGCCACTCATCGCTGGCAGTTCATCTGCTTGAATTGGCGCAACGACACCGCGCCGCGCCCGCACTTCAGCTTTGTACATCGGTCCCATATCACGACCGGTAGACGCAACGACGATAACGAAGAACACCGCGAGTATCGGGTAAAAACTGTAGGGAATAGAACTCAGGAAAACAGAATATGCTGCTTCACCAGCAAGCTCATCGATGCCCTGCAAGGCCTGGTCAATCAGGCTGACTTCGTAGCCAATCCAGGTCGTAATCAGTGCCAGACAAACAACCGGTGCGGCCGTTGAATCAACGATATACGCAAGCTTCTCTCGGGAAATCTTCAGGTGATCTGTGATCGGTCGAGCGGTATTGCCGACCACCATCGTATTGGCGTAATCGTCGAAGAAAATCATCAAGCCCATCAGCCAGATCGCTACCTGACCACCAACTGCAGTCTTGGCGCGACTGACGATCATGCGTACCACGCTGGACATGCCGCCATTGCGAGTGATGATGCCGACCATGCCGCCGATCATCATGCTGAACGCAATAATCGCCGCATGATCCGGATTCGCAAGTGCGCTGACGATGAACACAGAGAAAACGTTCAACAGGCCTTGCGCAGCGCCGCCAAAGGTAAAGCCTTCCAGAGCTGTTGAGCCTAGCCACAAACCAATCAACAACGCCGGCAAGACATTTCTCAGCAGCAGCGCCACCGCTATCGCAAGAAACGCCGGCATCAGAGAAATCCAGCCCGGCAAGATCCGAACACTCGCTTCCGCGGTCGACTCGCCTATCGTCGCAGAGACTACTATTGGCCCTGTTGCGGCAATACTAATATTTGGCACGGCCGCACGCCCATCAGCATCGGCTGTTACCCAGTGATCCTCACCGTTAACATTGACCGTCACAACATCGCCACCTGCAAGATCTGATACAACGATTTGCAGCGGCACGTCGGTCAGCCCGACACGTGGTACTTCTATGTCGATCGCATGCGACGGCAGCGACCAAATTGCTATGGCCGTGACGAAAAAAGTGCGTGCGATTCCCCGGGATAGAGCAGCAAACTTGCGCTTATTAATATTCTTATTCCTGACGCTTTGGCTGGCGGTATGGTAGCACGCTAGCCGCTATGCGGGCTGCAGCTGCGCGGCTGCTGTGCGCAGTGTTTCGCCCAGTCTGGCGCGGCGCGAATCGCCCATTCTTTGCGTAGGCCCACAGATTGAGAGTGTACCGAGCACCTCGCCGAGTCCACCGCGAATGATGGTACCGACGCCGGAAAAACCGTCTTCCAGCTCATCCACCGATTCTGCAAAACCGCGTTGACGAATCAAGCCAAGCTGCTTTTCAAGGTCGGCCCGCCGCACAATCGTCTGCGGTGTCAGTGACGGCAGGTCGGCCTCCAGCCGCGCCATGACCTGATCATCAAAAGCCACCAGGGCCTTGCCCGTTGAAGTCGCGTGCATAGGCCAGCGCGTGCCGACATTGCCAGCGGCCCCGACGAAATGGCTGCCCGCGACCTCATCCAGAATCAGCATCGAATTATCGATAGGCACTTCCAGTGTTGCGGTCTCACCGCTGTCTCGCGCGAGCCTCTTGAGCATCGGACGTACGCGCAGCCTGAGGTCGCTGCTGGACAACGCCTGCACACCCAGCGCCATCAGTCCTGCACCGAGGCGATAGGTGCCGACGCTCTCGTCTCGCTCAATCATTGCCTCGCTGGACAATGCTTGTAACAAACGATGCGTCGTTGTCTTATTCAGGCCAGCACGTTCGCTGATCTCAACCAGTCCCATCTCCGGAGATGCAGCAGTGAATAACTTCAGCATGCGAATAGCTCGAAGTGCGGCCTGAGCGCCTTGCGGCGGATTTGCGGTAGCCATAGGGGTTATCCATATTATGAATCGATAGTTCATATTATGATATCCCAGTCTATCCGCAGGGCCAAGCCCATTGGGCACCAATTTTCTTGCAGCCTGCAGCCAGATCAGGGAAGCTCAAAATATGGCCAAGAAAATAGTTAAGCCGCAGCTAAGCGAACTACGCCGGCTGCTGAAAAAATACCCGGATACGGCATTCATGGAAGTCTTGATTCCGGACGCCCTGGGAGTGCTCAAAGGCAAGCGCATTCGCGCCAAAGACTTTGAGAAAATCTGTACCGAGCCGTTCTGGTTTTGCGGTGGAGCTGTACTGCTCGACATTCTGGGCGAAGTCGTAGAAGGCCTGCCAGGTTACGACGATGGCGACCCGGACGAACAGTGTTCTATCGTTGCCGGAAGCCTTGCGCCGGTGCCCTGGTCCAATCGCCCGATGGCGCAGGCCCTTTTCAGAATGCATGCAGCGGACGGCACGCCATTTTTCGCCGACCCACGTGCCGTACTCGAAAGGTCGATCGCGCCGCTCAAGAAGATGGGCATCAAGATCGTCATGGCCACCGAGCTTGAGTTCTATTTACTGGATGCCAAGGCTGACAAGCCAACTGCACGCGCGCCGCGTATTCCCGGCCTCGGGCGGCCGCAGCCCGGAGTGCAGGTTTACCATCCCGACGATCTCAACGAAGTGCAACCGTTTCTTGATGATGTGTATGACTTCTGTGACGCACAGGACATTCCTGCCGATACCGTGATTTCCGAATACGCAGCAGGTCAGTTTGAAATTAACCTTATGCATATCGACGATGCGGTGCTCGCTTGCGATCACGCCGTACTGCTAAAACGCGCCGTCAAGGCCGCCGCGCTTAAACACGGGTTTGTCGCGTGTTTTATGGCAAAACCATTTGCTGAGGACTCCGGTAACGGCCTGCACATCCACATGAGCCTTGTGGACAAGAACGGTAAGAATTACTTTTCGCAGGGTAAAGACAGCCTCGCATCGCCGCCCTTCTCTGCTCGGCTACGTTATGCCGTTGGCGGGCTGCTCAAGACAATGCCCGAGGCTACGGCGATATTCTCGCCGAACGCGAACTCCTATCGTCGCTTGCTGCCAGAAAACTTCGCGCCGGTCGACACCAACTGGGGTGTCAATCACCGCGTTGTTTCGGTGCGCATTCCAGCAGCCGACAAGAACAATCTGCGCTTTGAACATCGCGTTGCGGGCGCAGATGCAAACCCTTACCTGGTTACCGCCGCTATTGTGGCAGGCGTGCATCACGGCTTGAAGAACAAGTGTGATCCGGGCCGCATGGTCAAGGAAGGTGAGACCATTAATCTTAAGACGCGCATTCCTGATCGCTGGGATGCCGCTATCGACAAGTTCTCACGCAGCAAGATTTTGCCGGAGTACCTGGGCGAAAAATATTGCAAAATGTATGCGATGAATCGGCGCGCGGAAGAAAAGAAATTTCACGATTCGATTAGCCCGCTCGATTTCGAATGGTATCTACGCTCGGTATAACTCAGTCTTTCTCGTTGGCGCGCTGCAAGTCCGCATCGATTGATCGACCCGCTTGCCAATAGCACAGTGCTGCTACCGGCAACATGACAACGGTGGATATAAGCAACGCATAGCGCAGCGACTCATTGCCATGCGAAGCTCGCAATAAATCGCTGACCAGTCCGGTGGCCGCAGGGCCAATCATCAATCCAACAATGTTGAGTATCAGCAGCAGCAACGAAGAAGCCACAGCGCGCATTCGCAGCGATACCAGGCTTTGCGTCTGACTCAGGACCGGCGCGAGATAGAAATTTGAAATTACGGAAGGAAAAACGAGCAAGCTCAGGCACCACAGCAAGGTGCTCGAAAGAAACACTGCTGCAAGGCATGCGCTACTTAGTATGGTGCTTACCGCAATGAAATTCAGTGCGCGCCTGTGCCCTTGCAACCCAATGCGGTCTGCGAAATAACCGCCGAGAAAGAATCCAAGTCCGCCAGCAAACCCGTAAATAAGGCCCAACCAAATACCGATCGAAGTAGCGCCAATCTCAAAGCTGCGACCGAGGAAACTCGGCATTTTGAAGATGATGGAATAGCCGACGAAAGAACTGGCGCCAGCGCCGAGAGCCATGAACAGGAAAGACCGACGCGACGCGAGAAAATGTACAACGTCCATCAATGAAGGTTGTTCGCCGCTAGCTGAGCGATTGTCGGCCGCTCCGCGCGGCGGCTCAATTATTGTGAATCGTACCAACGCGGCAAGCAGTAACCCCGGCAGGCCGACAATAAAAAAAGCATGCCGCCAACTGTAGTTATCGACGACCCAGCCGCCGGTCAGATAAGCCAGCATGATTCCTGCCGAGATACCGAGCGTGTATACACCCATCGCGGACGATCGCTGCTCCGGAGGATACAAGTCTGCAATCATTGAGTGCGCCGGGGGACTACAACCGGCCTCGCCAATACCAACACCAACGCGTGCGAGAGCCAGCTGCCAGATATTCGCCGCGAAACCCGACAACGCAGTCATACCACTCCAGACTGCGACCGCCAGTGCGATCAAATTGCGTCGATTGGTACGATCTGCAAGGCGTGCAATCGGCACCCCAAGAACAACGTAAAAAAGGGCGAATGCCGTGCCGGCGAGAAGACCTAAAACCGCATCTCCAACCTGAAACTCTTCCTTAATTGACGGCAACAGGATCGCCAGAATCTGACGATCGATAAAGTTGAACATGTAAACAATGGCTAGAATGGCTAATGCATAGCGGCGCGCACCGAGCGACATTTGAGATACGCCGCTGTTATTCCCCGGCATTTATTTCAGCAGGCGCGACGGCCGCCGCATCAGGTCGGCGCGGATCGGCCGCTCCCAGAAACAGTCCGTCCTTCTTTCCAACACTCTGCAAGCTCGTATATGTCGACTGCGCGTTAACAACCTTATGGCCACGCTCTTGAAGGATCTTGATCGTATCCGGGCTGTGACCGGACTCAACCAATACCTGATCGGGAAACCACTGATGATGGATACGTGCCATGTTCGCCGCTTCTGCAATTCCCCGACCATGATCAATGAAGTTCACTATCATCTGTAAAACCGCCGTAATGATTCTCGCGCCGCCCGGACTTCCAGTCGCCAGCACCGGCTCGCCATCCTTAAACACAATCACCGGAGTCATTGAACTCAACGGCCGTTTAAGCGCTTCGACAGCATTAGCGTCCGCACCGAGCAAGCCGTAGACATTCGGTACGCCCGGTTTCGAAACGAAATCTTCCATTTCGTTATTCAGAACAAAACCGGCTCCTTCCACTGAGATTCCGGAGCCGTACGACAAATTCAGCGTATACGTATTTGAAACCACGTTGCCGTGCACATCCATCACCGAGAAGTGCGTAGTGTCTTCACTTTCTGCTGGCACATATACACCGGGCTTTACGTCAGATGAGGGTCGTGCCTTGCGCATGTCAATTGTCGCTGCCAGTTCTGTTGCGTACTTCTCGCTGGTCAACCAATCAACCGGAACATCATTGAAATCCGGATCGCCCAAATGCTCGCTACGATCTGCGTAGGCAAGTCGCATGACCTCAGCTAGCACATGAATTTCATCGGCACTGCCAGCACCAAATTCGGCAATCGGAAAATGTTCGAGAATGTTGAGCATTTGCAGAACGTGCACTCCGCCCGAGCTGGTCGGCGGCATAGCGACAATTTCGTAGCCCCGATAGTCACCGCGCAGGGGTTTACGAATCGCGGGCTTATAAGCTGCCAGCGACGCCATATCAACCAGCCCACCGCCCGCTTCCATCTCGGCGGCAATTTTTTCCGCGATCGCCCCTCGGTAAAAAGCATCCGGCCCCTCATCGGCGATGAGCTGCAACGTTGCGGCCAAATCTGTCTGGATGAAACGCTCGCCCATCTCGTAGGGCACTTTGCCAGGCTTGTAGAAATACTCGCAGGTCGTGTCATCGACACACATGCGTAGTTGGCGACTCTTCAGGCTCGACGAGAGATCCTGATTGACGATGATTCCGTCTCGAGCAAGATCCACGGCGGGCTGCAAAACTGTTTTCCATGGCAGCTTGCCAAATTCTTTATGTGCGTAGTAAAAACCTGCCACGGTGCCGGGGACGGCCGAAGCCTTGTGCGAATTTCGCGAAATATCTGGATCCACATTACCTTGCGCATCGAGGAACATATCCCGCGTGGCGCCGAGTGGGGCCATTTCGCGATAGTCGATCGCTGTAGTGGTATCCGACTCCGCATCGTAGACGAGCATGAAGCCGCCACCGCCGATGTTGCCGGCGCGCGGCAGGGTAACGGCCAGCGAAAAACCGACAGCAACTGCTGCGTCGACGGCATTGCCGCCAGCGGCGAGAATTTGTGCGCCGATCTCTGCAGGGATTCTATTCTGAGCGGCAACCATGCCGGTCTGGCTATAGACCGGATGATGAACAGCGCGATAGGCAACGATCGCTTGTGCATTGGCAAGCGTCCCAACAAAGGACACCTGCAGCACGACGATCGAAAGGAACAAACGTCGCATCATCACTTCTCTCTTCAGGTTATGGCAGTACGGTCTTGAAGATAAAGAAGAACACAATTGCCAGCAGTGCGCCAGCTGGAATGGTCACGACCCAGGAGACGAAAATGCGGCCTACGACACGGAGGTCGATAGCTTCAATACCGCGTGCAAGGCCCACGCCCAACACCGCGCCAACCAGCGTGTGCGTGGTTGAAATAGGCATGCCTGTTCCAGACGCAATAACAATCGTCGTCGCGGCGGCGACACCCGCCGCAAATCCGCGGCTCGGCGTTAGCTGAGTAATTTTATTGCCGACTGTAGCGATGACGTGACGGCCATAAGTTGCAAGACCGATAACGATACCAGCGCCGCCCAGCACCAACACCCAAATGGGTATGGACGACTCAGCTGAAACAAGCCCGGTTTGCG
>CAYWYT010000120.1:0-7666 GCA_964462665.1 uncultured Woeseiaceae bacterium
TTTTTGTTCTGGAGTCGATTAACGTGTTGAATAATGACTTGCTCGGAATTGTCGGCCCACTCCATCTCGGGCACATAGTTTTGTCGCGGATCACCCTCTAGTTTGACCCAAACAGTTTCTGCCGTCTCAATATCGACGACACCGACTCTGGTCGCCGAATTTGTTGTACCTACCTTCGGGTACTGCAGCGGGATCGGCGTTGAATAGACGTTGTCGGTGTTCTTCATCATGTAGAACGTGCCGACCCCTTCCGTATCGAACTGCCAGTAGCATAGCCGGGTCGAGTCCGGGCTCCAGGTAAAGCCATCACGAAGGGAGAATTCTTCTTCATTCACCCAGTCGCCGGTGCCATTGACGATAAGATCGGAGCCGTCATGCGTTAGCTGTTTCGTGCTGCGGCCATCCGTACTTTCGATGTACAGATTGTTCAGATACATGTACGCGATGTTTGCACTGTCCGGCGAGAACTTTGCATACATTAATGACGAAGGTGTCGCATCCGCCGCAACCTGACGCAAATCCGAGTTAGCCAGATTCAACAACCAGTAGTCGCCGAGTGATTCGAGGCGCCGAAATTTCACAGTATTTGTGCTGATCAGGACAAAACGACCGTCTTCAGACCAGCTGTAGTTCTTGATCTCGAGCGGCTTTTCGGCGCCTTCTGGAATTAAGGTACTTGCAGCAACAAGAATCGACTGCTCGCCCGTCGCCGGATCGTGGCGCACGATGTCAAAGCCATCGGCCACCGACTCCGAAGCCTCGACGGTTGTGTAACTTTCTTCACCGTGTAGCCATTTGCTCGCTACCTTCTTGTTTATCTCGAATTCTTCGTCGTGAAAAATTCTATCGATGCTGAGAAGTGCCTCGGGCTCGGCGGCATGTACGGGAACGATTAACACCGCTGCAACGCAGACGAGG
Organism: uncultured Woeseiaceae bacterium; assembly: GCA_964462665.1. GTDB lineage: Bacteria > Pseudomonadota > Gammaproteobacteria > Steroidobacterales > Woeseiaceae > UBA1847. The sequence goes on from CAYWYT010000120.1 coordinate 919, forward strand.
AAAATTGAAGGTGTTCTTTGAGTCACTATTTATACTCCGCTGTAGCTGGACCGAGTACGTCCATGTTTGGTGTAATTCCGAGACCGGGTTCGTCAGAAGCAGCCATGTGCCCGGATACGCGCTGCGGGGCACCGCTCGCATTCTGAACGCTGACGTAACTGTTGAAGTCCGTGGCGGAGAATCGCATTTGCTCTGGTGTCGAATGGGCGAGATGCGCAATTGCCGCGGTGATGATGTCGCCACCCCAGCTATCCTCGATAGTCATCGGAATATTCAATGCCACACAGAGGTCCCTGATCTGCCGCGCTTTGCTAAGCCCGCCAACTTTTGAGATCTTCAGATTGATAACGTCCATCGCGCCATCCTGATGAGCGCGCAGGAGTGCTGCGATGCCGTCGATGTTCTCATCCAGAATAAACGGCAGGGACGTCCGCTTGCGAATCGTCAGGCAATGTTCGTAGGAGCGACACGGCTGTTCTATGTACACATCGCGATCGCGAACAGCGTTGACGACCCGCGCCGCGTCATCGACACGCCATCCGGTATTTGCATCAGCAACCAGAACTTCGCCTTCGCTCAGTACGTCTGCCGCGGCATGGATACGATCGATGTCTTCACTCGGTTTTCCACCGACCTTAAGTTGAAACTTGGTGTAGCCGTCCGCACGATGTTCGGCGACGTTTTCTGCCATCTCATCGGCAGGACGTTGGCTGATCGCCCGGTACAACGCGACGCTGAAACCGAACTTGCCGCCCATCAATTCGCAAACGGACTTGCCGGATGTTTTACCCAATAAATCCCAGCAGGCCATGTCGATGGCCGACTTCACGTACGGATGGCCCAGCAAAGCTTTGTCCATGAGTTGATTGATTGGCCCAATAGCGGTTGGGTCCTGACCAATGATTGTTGCAGCCAGCTCACCGATGCCTGCCCGGGCTCCTGCCCCATAAGCTGGCAGATAGAATGGTCCGAGCGGACATACTTCCCCATATCCGGAGTTGCCGTCATCAGTAAGAAGTTCGACGACCGTGCTATCGAAGACCTCAACAAACTTTCCTTCCGACCAGGAGTAACGACCTTCAACGAGTGGCAGGTCGACCTGATAAACACGAATAGCAGAAATTTTCACATTGCCCCCGAGAGAATTTATAAGTTGTTCTTGTGGAATCGTCCGTCTTTCATTATGGCCAGCAGGTGTTCCCCATGACCGGCGAGCAAGGAAATATCTTCCAGCGGATTTCCGTCGATGACCAGTATGTCCGCAATTGCACCGGGTGCGATTACGCCGAGCTCGCCTTCTCGGCGAAGAATTTCGGCGCCGACGCGTGTCGCTGATGCAATAATCTCATGCGCCGGCAATACCTCAGCGCGCAACAGAAATTCCTGTGTGTGCAATTCCTGATCACCGATGATGTCGGTGCCGAAACCCATCTTCACCCCGGCGGCCTTACAGATCTCGAGAGAACGCAGTCCGAACTCCCGTACCTTTTTGAGCTTGTTCAGCATCGCGTCGGAATAGCCTGCACTTTCTGCATGCCGCGCGCCTGCTTCGTACGCGACCAGAGTCGGTACGACAAAAGCACCATTCCTGGCCGCCAGTTCTGCTGCCTCAACATCGATCAAGTTAGCGTGTTCGATGGTGCGAACACCGGCCTTTAATGCACGAGTTATCGCTTCTGCCGAGTAGGCATGCGCGAGCACGTAGGTCCCCGCGCGCGTTGCTTCATCCACAGCGGCTTCGATTTCACTCATGGAAAATTGACAGCCTTCGAGTGGGTCGAAGGGTGAAGACACACCACCCGACACCATGATCTTAATCTGGTCGGCGCCTTTGCGAAGCTCATCTCTTACGGCATGTCGCACCTGGTCAACACCATCGACAATTCGCGACGTAAGGTGCAGCGCGCTGCTGCAACTGCACATCGTAGAATCGTCGGTACGACGACGAAAATCACCGTGGCCACCTGTCTGGCTCAGGGCTCTACCGGAAATAAATAGTCGTGGGCCAGCAATGAGACCGTCATCCACCGCCTGCTTCAATCCCCAGTCGCCGCCAGCGGCATCACGTATCGTCGTAAAGCCTCGATCAAGCAGCCGATTGAGTACAACACTTGCCTGCGCCGTCACCAAGGATACCGGTGTGTCCTCGAGCTTCATCAGGTTCATGTCGGTCAGGAACGGATGCATGTGACAGTCGATGAGGCCTGGCATGATGGCCTTGCCCGCAAGATCAAATTCGACAGCGCCATCCTTCTCTATACGTTCACTGGATACCGAGACAACCTTGCCGTTCTCCACCAGCACGTCGACCGGGTCGGAGGGTTTTGGGCTCGATCCGTCGACCAGCAAGCCGTTGCGAAAAATAACGGCGGTTATTGAGTTTTCATCCATTTCACTAGTTCTCCACTAAGCCATCCATTATGCCTTCGATTGGCAATCGGTACTCTACCCGCTCATCTTTCACGGGGCAGTGAAAGGCCAGCAAGTAAGCGGTCAGCTGCAGATCCACGCCATCTTCGCTACCTGTGCCATACAGGCGATCGCCGACGATCGGATGACCTGAATCTGCCAGATGGCGGCGAATCTGATGTTTGCGTCCGGTTTCAATTCGCACGTCGACCAGAGACCGAGCGCCGTCGTCACTAACCTGCAGCACCGATATCTCGCTGATCGCTTCTTTGCCATCAATAGGCAGCTCCACTCGCAGTGGATTTGGCTGTTCGGACAAGTCACCCGACACCAGCGCTCGGTAGCATTTCTCCACCTCGCGGTTTTTGAATAGTGCAGATAATGCAGCTGCAGTGTTTTTTGACTGAGCGACCAGCATCAGTCCCCTCACGGCCCGGTCAAGACGATGCACCGTGAATGCAGAACGCTCTGGTTGCAGATGCCGCTCCGCCCAACGCACCAGTGTGCAGTGGTCACCCCATTTCGAGCCCTGTGAGCGCAAGCCGCGAGGCTTATCCCACACCGTATAGGCACCCAGATCTGCCACCAATATTGGCTCCGGCGGAACCTCTGCCAGAATTTTTTCGTCGTAGTACAGATGAATCTCGTCGCCAACGCGCAACACCCGTTTTGCGCGGCGCAGGCGCTGCGTGCTGCTCCCCCGCGTTATCCAGACCGCGCCTTGGGTCATCGCAAATTTGATTCGCTGTTTTGAGAGTCCGGTGGCTACGTGTAGCAGATCTACCGACGTGTCCGTGGTTGATCCGACCGGCAAGTGTGCTTCGATCTGGTCCATACGCAAGTGTCGCCCGCCTGAGGGCGCCCTACAAGGCCGGGCGCCCGGCGCGCATCTGTAACACAAACGTAACAATACAATAAGACAATTGCCGCGCGTTCCGGATAGCCGCTCACTGCTTCGATCTCGACGCGATTTCCCTCAAATTTGGAGAGTAAATCTATGAACCTTTGTCGTTTTAGAAACGCTGCGAGCGCCATCCTGCTCGCCGGCCTGGTCTTCGGCACACCGACCAGCGCACATGCCGCCGATGCGGCACTGCTGGATATTCTGCTTGAAAATGGTGTTATCACCTCAGAACAGCATGCGGTGTTGATGGAGAAGGAGGCTCTGACCAGCGGCGATATTCTGGTTGCAGAACCGGTCGACGGTATCACCGCAGATGTCGATGCTGACATGCCCGCCGATTCTGATGAATTCATCCGTGCTGTTGTAGCAGACGAGGTTGCGGCCAGGATCGAGGAAGACTTTCCCGTTACAGCCAGCCACGGAAGCAGCGGCTTTCGGTTTGAGACCCGCGACGGCAACTGGCAAACCAATCTGCTGTGGCGTGCTCAGCTGCGATACACGAACCCCTACTTCGGCGATCCACGCCAGGTCGACGATTTCGAGAACTCAGGCACGTCCAATTTCGAAGCGCGGCGCCTACGAATGAAGATCGGCGGCCACGGTTTTCAACCGTGGTTAAAGTACTACTTCGAGGTGGATCTGCAGCCGAGCCGTGATCCTGATTCAAGCGCGGTATCGTCAAGCGCACGGGTCATTGACTGGCGCATCGACATCGCCAAGTGGGACTGGGGTGGTTTTCGCGTAGGCCAGTGGAAAATCGACATGAACCGTGAGCGCGTCGATTCGTCCGGCCGACAGCAATTCGTCGAGCGCTCGATTGTGAACCGAATATTCACTATCGATCGTCAGGTCGGCGTTCAGCTACGCGGCCACGTATTCAAAAATACTCCGGCAGATTTGCGTTACTACGTTGGCGTATTTAATGGCGAAGGCAGAGGCGTACGAAATGTCGACGAAGACATGATGTATTCGGGCCGTCTGCAATGGAACTTTTTGGGTCGCGATCTTGCGTGGCGACAAACAGATGTTGAGTACACGGAGAAGCCGACGGGAAGCTTTGCCATCGGTGGTATGACAACAAACGGGCCGTGCACGCGCTGGTCGTCCTCAGGCTGCGGCAATCTGGATGGCTTTGTATCGCCTGTTCTCGCCGCAGGAGATCAATTCAATATCGAACAAGTAGTACAGGAATTCGCTTTCAAATATCGCGGCTTGTCAATTCAACAGGAATATCACCTAAAATCCATTCGAGATCGCGTCGTCGGTAGCAAGAACGATCTAACCGGCGGCTATTTGCAGACCGGCTACTTCTTCAACAACGTATTCCCTGTTATACCAGCACCGCTGGAACTCGCAGTACGCTACGCATTCGTTGAGGAACCGAACGAGATTGATCGGATGTTTGACAACGAACGAGAGGAAGTCACCCTGGCCGCCAACTGGTTTTTCGCCGGCCATAACAACAAGCTCACGCTTGACTATTCCTACCTGACTGTCGATGACGGACTCACTGGCATTGACGACGATGCGAATCGTGTTCGCCTGCAGTGGGATGCGTCCTTCTAGTAAAGGCCCCCATTTAGGGGGCCTTTTTTGTACCGCTTCACACTGCTCGTCTAGACCGCTGCCGGAGCGGGCTCACCCGGGTCGACAGGGCTGCCACCGCGCTTCAACGATATCTTATCGACAGCAGCGCGCAATGCCTCGAGTCGCGTCTCGTAGGTGACATCAACTGGCAGGCTGCGAATCGAATTCATCGCCGTAAGCGTCTTGCGAACCGAATCGTTCATGCCGGTCTCGTAGACAATTTTGCCAGCATCATGGGCGTCACGAATAATCGTTTCTACTGCACGCGCTGCAGACACATCGACAAACGGCACCCTTGAGAAGTCGAGGATAATCGCCGATGTCTTGTGCTTGACGCGTTCGCGAACCTGATGACCAACGTCAGCCGCCGCACCGAAACTCAGCGGCCCACCGAAATCAAACATCGTGACCTCACCGTGTGCCTTTTCGAGCAACTCGTTCTCTTCCGACGTGGTCACCAAGGTACTGGTGTCCTCACCACTGAATTGCTTCAACTGCTGGTCGGCCAGCTGCTTGATAAACGCCAGCGCCGCAAGGACTACACCCGCTGCAACTGCGGTAATCAAGTCGACAAACACAGTCAGGATCAGCACCATGGCCATCAGGGCGAGATCAAGACGTGGCCCCGTATGGGCACGTTTCAGGTAACCGACGTCGATGATGTCGTATCCGACCTTGATAAGAATTCCCGCCAATACAGCGTGCGGAATTTTGGCAGCCAAAGGTGCCAAACTGATTACGACCAAGAGCAGAAGTACTGCGTGCAACATGCCGGAGAGCTTGGTAGCACCGCCGGTTCGAATATTGATAACCGTACGCATGGTTGCACCAGCGCCCGGAATCGCACCAAAGAATCCGGCAACCGTGTTACCGATACCCTGGCCAATTAGCTCCTTGTCGGAGTCGTGGCGTGTGCGCGTCATGTTATCCGCGACCAGCGACGTCAGAAGGCTGTCGATGGCACCGAGGACGGCGAGAAGCACGGCCGCCTCAAGCACGATTGCGAATGTGCCCGTGGTGAATTCAGGCATGATGAATGAAGGAAAGCCGGTAGGTATTTCGCCCAGGATCGGGGCGCCGCTAACAAACAAGCTGGCTACCGTGCCAACAACCAGTGCGGCCAACGGGCCGGGCACATATTTACCCAGCTTCGCCGGCCAGGTAAAAATTGTCACCAGGGTTATTACACCGACAATCAAAGCAGCAATATTGGGATCCACTACTGCGCCCGGTATCGCCGTTAAGGCAGGAATTGTGCCACCACCGTCTGGCTCGTGACCGAAAAGCCGCGATAGCTGCAAAGCGATAATGATGCAGCCGATGCCGCTCATGAAACCCGAGACAACTGGATATGGGACCAGTCGTATGTATTGGCCCATTTTGAAGACGCCGAGCAGGATCTGCAGCACGCCGGCCAGCACAACGGCCGCGAATACCAACGCAAGATTTCCTGATAGAGACGCGAATACGCCCGCGAATACCACCACCATCGGCCCGGTAGGTCCCGACACGTTGGATCCGGTGCCACCGAAGAGTGAGGCAAAAAAGCCAACAAAGATCGCGCCCCAGATGCCGGCAATAGGACCGGCACCGGATGCTTCGCCGAAGGCGAGGGCCAACGGTAAGGCAACGATACCGGCGGTGATCCCACCAAACATGTCACCGCGCAGGTTCGAAAAATCAAAGAATTTCATCTCAAGTTTCCTAGTCAGTATCTATCAGGCGGCACACGACGAGGACTTGGCGATTTCGGCCATTTCCTTCGCGTAATACACATCGACAGACTCAAAACTGTCAGTCGCTTCGTTGTAGGCCTTCACGTCGCCGGTCTTGATGTCGTATACCCAG
>CAYWYT010000121.1:0-7547 GCA_964462665.1 uncultured Woeseiaceae bacterium
GATTGCCACAGTCATTTTTCGCAGAGGTTTCCGGTAGCTCTGTCGAGCGTGTGGTCTTCTCACCAGATGCGTCCTTGCTGGGTATCCTAAGTGGCAATCGCGTCCAGATCATGGATGCAGCGAACGGTTCGGTTCTGGCGCTATTCGAGCTCGCGGAACAACATCGAAGTATGTCGTTTACCGATAATGAGCACCTATTCGTTGGCAGCGAAAACGGAACGCTGCGTGTCGTAAATCGGGAAGCGACGGACAACTGGAACCTGCAGACGCTTTGGCAGGGCGATGCTGCTATCCGTTGGCTGGAGGCATCGCCGGAGTCTCGCTACCTCACGTTTGTCGATCAAAATAATTTAGCGCAACAGTTTATTCTCGGCGAAGGGCGCATAGGCGAGCATTCTTTGCAGTTGCCGGGTCGAGTTGAAGAAGTGACTTATTCGCCCAACGGTTCGCGGGTGCTGATACGGACAGCAGGATGGATACATCGAGCTAGCTCAGCCGCATCCGGTTTGATTTGGCTGGATGCTGTTCTTGCGCCGCGTCCTATTCACGGCTCGCGAATGATATTTGGGGATAGCAACAATCAAACGGCAAACCCGCTGGGCAATCGGGTACTCATCCCGGTGAGCAGCGACGGCTTCGTTCAGTTGACTGAGTTATATTTTGATGCGAGCGGGGGAGCAGCGCTATTTGGCAATAAAGATGAGTTACTAGCCGAATGGCGCCTACGACTCGGCAAAAACTAGCGGTCATCTCCGCGTTGCGTACGGACCAACAGTTCCATTTTGGCCGCACTGACCTCCGCTGCTGCGACGGCGGGGCCGACCATAATCGGCACACGGGCGAACAGTCGACTGGGGACCTTACGCATCGTGCCATTTGGCCGGCGGCTGAACCATCCGCCCCATAGCCGACCGAGCGAAACAGGGATTACCGGGACTGCCCGGCGCGCGATAATTCTCTCAATACCCGGACGAAAGCGCTGAATTTTTCCATCGCGAGTTAACGCGCCCTCTGGAAAAATGCAGACGATGTTTCCGGCAGCGAGCTCGTCGTCGACCGTATCGAACGCCGCGTTCATTGTCTCTTCATCTTCGCGTGCACCCGCTATCGGGATCGCCTTCATGGCCTTGAAAAAGAACTTCAGCACTGGCATGTCAAAAATCTTGTAGTACATGACAAAGCGCATGGGTCGCCGAATGGCACCACTGAGCAATATCGGATCCATGAAACTGACATGATTGCAGACCACGACGGCTGGACCCGAATTAGGGATATTTTCCAGTCCTATTGGGCGAACACGATAAAAAAAAGTGATTAGAATCCATGCGAAAAAACGCATCAAGAATTCTGGCAACAAAGAATAAATGTAGACCGCAACGATGACATTTAGAACGGCTATAACGAGAAACAGTTCTGGAATAGAAAAACCCATCTGTAAAACCGCTATCGATATGCCGGCGGCCGCGACCATAAAAATCGAATTAAGAATATTGTTCGCCGCGATGATGCGTGACAGATGCTTGCGTCGCGATCTTTTTTGAATGAGTGCGTACAGCGGCACACTATAAAACCCACCAAATGCACCGAGCAGGGCGAGGTCTATCAGGATTCGCCAGCTACCCGCCCGCGACAGGAATTCACCGACCGTTGTGACGACAGTTGTGCTCGCCAGTGGTTGAGCAAAATACAAGTCCATTGCGAATAAGCTAAGGCCGATCGAACCAAATGGCACTAATCCCAGTTCTATGCGGTGACCCGACATTCTTTCGCACAACAATGATCCGACACCAACGCCTACTGCGAATGCAACCAGCAGACTGGTTGTAACGGCCTCATTGCCATTGAGGATATCCAGAGTGTAGGCAGGCATTTGAATGGTCATCGCGGAGCCGATGAACCAAAACCAGGAAATACCGAGAATCGATAGAAAAACACTTCGGTCTTCGCGGGCGAATCCGACGATACGCCAGGTTTCCGACCAGGCGTTCAGGCGTATCGACAAAGTCGGGTCGACTGCGCGCGTCGCTGGAATCTGACGACTGCTCAAGTATCCGAGTACAGCAAAACAAATCAGGCAGGCGGCCAGCACGGATTGACCCGAGGCGAGTCCGCCGAGAATAAGACCCAGAATGATGGCGACATAGGTGCCTGCTTCCACCAGCGCATTGCCACCAACAAGCTCCTCGCTGCGCAATTGTTGTGGCAAGTAGGCGTACTTGACCGGGCCGAACAAGGTTGACTGGCAGCCCATCAGAAACAGTACAAGCAGCAAAAGAGAATAGTGTTCGCTGACAAGCGCATACGCTGCAACCAGCATCAAGGCGATCTCGAGCAATTTTATGCGTCGCATCAGAAACGACTTCTCGTACTTGTCGGCCAATTGTCCGGCGGTCGCAGAAAAGAGAAAAAATGGCAGGATAAAAAGCGCGGCGGCCACGTTCGCGAGTTGCGTGTGATCCATGCCGGCTACCATCACGCCCTGAAAAGTAATCAGGATGACCAGACCATTGCGAAATACGTTGTCGTTGAGCGCACCGAGAAATTGGGTGGCGAAGAACGGGGCGAAGCGGCGTTGCCCCAAGAGCGAGAATTGGCTGGAATCTGACACTATAAAGGGGCTTCCTATGCGAATTTCGCTATAACTATAGCGTGAAAGCAGCGATTTCGGCGCTGAAAACTGCGAACTCGCGCGGTTTTCAGCGTTTCCAGCGGTGCTATCATCCTGTGATGCAGTGCACTGAAATATATACCATTTAATCAATTATTGAGCCGATGTACACGATGAACAAGACAATTCTACCGATGTTGCTTTGCAGCAGCTTGTTCGTAGCCGCGTGCAGCGAGGAGCGGCCGGCTCGCACAGTGACTGAGTATCTGGATAATCCGCCGTTTCTCGAAGCTGCTGTCGTACGCTGCTCACAAAATCGGGATGAAAGTCGCTACGAGACGGAGTGCGTGAATGCACGACAGGCTGTATCTCTTATTGAGGCTCGCGAGGAGCGCGCGCGGCGTGACAGATTGGAAGCCCAGTCACAATCAAAACGGGATGCTCTGCGGCGCACGCATCGCGCTGCGGCTGCTGCGCGTCAGCAAGCGGTTGAACGAGAACGGCTGCGCGAAGAGGCGGAGTACCTTGCACAATTCGGTGAAGTGCCGAAACCGGTAGCCGCGTCCGGCATGCCGCAACTCGAAGCGAATACACCTGGAGCATTAATTCCGCGTCCAGAGCAAACAGAACAAGCGCCTGCGGTTGTAGAGACGCAGGATCCGCCCGTAATTTTTGACGAGCCAGTACGCGCGTACAATGACTCAATACCTGCATCAGATGGCGGCAATGCGCCGGGAATGAATAGCCAACCGGCGCCTGAGACAGATCTTAATTCGGTTCGCGAGGAGCTACGTCGTCGTCAGGAAGAGTCGTCGAACTAGAAGACAAGCGAACATCGTGAGTGGGAAGTGGTATTACGATGTCATTTTCTGCAAAGGCCTTGTAGACGGCGCAATGTAGTTCGTGAGTAATACGGCCTCTATCGACCGGTTGACCAATCCAGCACAGTAATTCTAGTTGTAACGACCAATCTCCAAATGCGCGAAATCGAACCCGCGCCGGAGGTGTGGCGCTGATACCGTCGACGCCCGCAGCTACTTGCTGCAGCGTTGCGATGACATGATCGATATCACTGCCATAGGCAACGCCAACATTGAGGCGAATTCGATGTTTTTGTGAAGGCCCGCCAGCTTCATTAACAATTTTGCTGTTGCCGATTATGCCATTTGGAATCGTAATCTCAACGTCATCGCGGGTCAGAATTCGCGTGCTACGGAGCCCAATCATCGTCACCATGCCGCGCTCGCCGGTATCCAGATTGATGAAATCGCCGGTCTTGTACGGTGCATCCATTACGATGGACACGCCAGCAAATAAGTTGGAAAGCGTGTCTTTAGCCGCAAAGCTGATAGCAAGGCCGACGATTCCGGCCGAAGCGACCCAGGCAGTGACATTGACATCCCAGGCAAGAAAAACGAAGTAAACGGCTAACGCGAAAAGCACGACCTTGGCGACGTTCTGCAGCAATTGCAGCATCCCGGTTTGTGCAATCTTGCTGTTGTTTCGATTTCGCGCAGTCTGTGCGAGCACCGTTATGACTTGATGCAGCAAGCTGTACCAAACGCCAATCGCAATAGTGCGTAACAATCCGAGGGTGATGAACTCGACCGGTTCGGGCAGCGACAGTCGCCGCGTCGACATGGCCAGGCCAATGAGCACGAAAGTCATGAATATTGGCTTGTGGAGCAGGTCGACCAGACGATCGTCCACGTCGGTCTCTGTACGCCTTGCAAATCTGTCGATCATGCTGGTCAATATCAGGTTGGCGACCTTGCCAACTACGATAAACACAACCGCAATAGTGAGCGCCTGAAGGTACTTGTTCGGGCCAATAATCAAGGCCCAACCCTGGATGCGCTGGATGAATTCGTTCATAGAGTTTCTTTCAAAACGGTCTTCTTATTCTTCTGGGTCGGGCATTCCGTAAGTACGAACTTCTGAGTCGTCATCGCCTGTCGTTGGTGACGTGTTGGTCATCTCGGTTACGCCCGATTGCATGCCAGGCGCCGTGGGCAAGCGACGCGTTTGTGCGGTCAGGAGCTGCACAAACGAGTTAGCAATGTCAGGAGCGATATTCGGTGAACTCTTAAAAATCTCTTCGGGCGACATCGCGGATGAGCCGTAAAATGCCGTGTTGGCTTTGCGGTCCATCGTGACACCCGAGCCGTCCAGGGCAACACCGGCAAACAAGCCGCGACTACGTGAATACGACACCACTTCGGCTTTAAATTGAACGTCCGTTGCGACCGCGGCGGTGCGGCCAACCGGCCCTGCGGAAACTGACGCCTCAGCACCGAGCGTAAGCTTGCCGTTCGCAATGTTAGTGACGCCTTTGCGCGTCTTGAAAACCAATATGATGTCACTCGATTCGACACCGGCTTGCCAGCCAACACTGCCTCCGGTCAGCGTCACAAATGCCGGGTTGCTCCAGGTATCGTCGTCCTGCCGTACAACGATGATACCTTTGCCGCGACGTGCTCCGAAAACGAACCCTGCTTTGATGACATTAGGAACTACAGCTACAGCGTAAGCGCGTGCCAGCAGCGAAGGAGGAATGGATTTTTCAGGAATTCGCAGCAGCGCATCGAGTACGTCGGTAGCGTCAGAAACGCGTTGTTCTTCCTTGGTTGCCGCTGCGGCGGGCAGCGAGAGAACAAGACCAAGCGTTATTAGAAGGATTTTCAAGTGCGGATAGCGCATGTTTAATCAGAGCCGGAATTTGAATGGGAGTTCAATGATACGCCAATTTGCGGGGGCAACGGAATCTCGAGGCTGGCGCAAATAGTCCGAACCAATTCAGCCTCAGGAACGGTCAATTTGTCGTCATTCAGGACCACTGTGGTGACAGAATCGAGCAACATCTGACGTCCCTCGCTGTTCAGGGACACCAGTTGGTCAAGACTTTTTTCGAGGCTGTTGATGGTCGCCGCTATCTCACTACTGTAGGTGTAGGTAGCACCCCATTTGCCGAACTTCCCGAGTCCGGAGCGAAACGCCGCTTCACCTTCAGCGTCGTTGTCATGACCATGTTGAGCGACTACGCGCAGCAAATCGACGGCGGCACCACGCACGTCCTTACGACTGGCGCGTTTGTTCTTGCGCCTTTTGGACGGCTGCATGACTTGCCTCAGGTTAGTCGCCAGAACGCGATAAAAACAAAATTCGTGTAATTCAATTTCGCCATCAATTTCGATCAGGCGTGCCGTCAGGTCAATAAGGAAGTTCAGCTGCGGCGCCGGTCTCTGGCGCAGTGCAGGAAAAGCGATTTCAAGGAGTGGCAAGCGATACTCCGGTCCGGCGTCTTGTAAATGCGTATGAAACTCGCCAACCAGACGAGTTCGTTGTTCACCCAGTTGTTCAGTAAGCATAGAAAGCTGGCGATCCAGGGTTTCGCCTTCGCGGTCGAGAATCAATGCGATGACCAGTAGATAAGACAATTCAGTTGAATGAGCGGCGTCATACAAAACATTCGGCAGCGATTGTCTAACTCGCGCTGCAAAAGCGATGTGTTCTTCGGATGGTTGACCTACCGAGGCACTGATCGAATCGGGCGTGATGCCAGAGGCCAGCGCGCTTGTAGCAGCGGCAATGCCCGCACTACGTTGGTCTACGCCACGGTTGGTCGCGACTTCGCGGTCCTTTAATGTCACCCGTGGATAATCGCTTTCCTTAAAATTTGGATCCAGGGCGCGGATGCGATCAGTAAGCGGTGGATGAGTTGCGAACATGCCACTCAGTTTGGCGCCGGTTCCAAACAACATGTGACTGACTTCTTCAGGATCTGTGGTTTGGATAAGCGATCCGGCCTCGTAACCGCCGATCTTCTTCAGCGCACCTGCTAACCCACCGGATTGACGAGTAAACTGAACCGCACTGGCGTCGGCGAGGTATTCGCGTTGCCGCGAAACACCGGACTTGATCATTCGAGCGAAGAAAACGCCAATGCCGCCGAGGATGATGAGTCCCAGCCCAATGATGACGACGACGCCGCCACCTTTGCCACGCTTGGAACTGAATCCCCCATAGCGTACGCCGCGAAATACCATGCGGCCCATTAAGCCGAGCGACATGATGCCAAACAATACCCCCATTAGTCGGATATTCAGACGCATATCACCGTTCAGGATATGGCTGAACTCGTGCGCGATGACACCTTGTAGTTCGTCCCGATCGAGCACCTCGAGTGTCCCTCGGGTTACGGCGACAGCGGCATCACCGGGAGCAAAACCGGCGGCAAACGCATTGATACCCATCTCTTGCTCAAGCACGTATATCTCTGGAACTGGCACTCCAGACGCTATTGCCATTTCTTCAACCACATTGCGCAGCCGGCTCCGTAATGGGTCGAGCGTCTCCGGAGACACTAGAGTCCCGCCCATTTGCAGCGCGACCCGTCCTCCGCCTGACGACAGTTGTGCGGTCTTAACCAGCGTGGAGCCAATAATGAACAGTGTTGTCATGACCGCAGTGCCCGCAAGCACCGATGCCTGATTCGAGAAAAAGGACGTCAGCGAAAACTGCTGGCCCTGATCCACGACATTGTATAAGGCGAAACCGACAATCAACGAAACGCCGGCAACGATCAGTGCGGTAGACAGCAGATACAGAAAAACGAGCCGCCGGCTGGTGCGGCGAGCTCGATCCTGTACATCAAAGAAATTCATGGTCTTCGCGCTGCAGGTTGCAGGGGCAGACTATGACGTGAAGTTGATTTCTGGCGCTTTGCGCATCTCTGGCGCTTCGATTTCGAGAAAGCTCGCCAGATCGAAGCTGAAGAAACGGGCAATAACGTTATTCGGGAAGTTTTCCGCAGAATTGTTGTACTGCAGGACCGAATCGTTGAAAGCCTGACGCGAGAACGCGACCTTGTTTTCGGTGCTTGCCAGCTCTTCTTGCAGCTGCATCATATTTTGATTCGCCTTGAGATCAGGATAAGCTT
>CAYWYT010000122.1:0-7496 GCA_964462665.1 uncultured Woeseiaceae bacterium
ATTATAGAGGCATTAGAGATACACTTCGACCCATGAATGTCGTTTTAATTACAGGCGCCAGCTCCGGCATCGGTGCCGCCATGGCCATCGAATTCGCCGAAGCGGGCTGGAATGTCATGGCTGCAGGCCGTGATGAGGGCCGTCTCGAGGAAGTTGCTGATGTCTCCGACAAGATCTCGACCTGGTCGGGCGACCTCGTTGAGTCCGAGGACTGCGACGATCTGGTCGCTGACACCATCGAGGAATACGGTGCTATCGACTGCCTGATCAATGCTGCAGGTGTATTGCCGCGCGGCAACGTCGAAGAAACCAGTGACGAAGATTGGCGCGATACGATGGCAATTAATCTCGATGTGCCGTTCTATCTGTCACGCGCCACAATGCCACACTTGCTGAAAACCAGCGGCAGCATCATCAATATTTCTTCTTTCTGGGGGCTTAGAGCCGGCCCGCGCGCAATGGCGTACTGCGTGAGTAAGGGTGGCCTTATTCAGCTCACGCGCGCTATGGCGGTGGATTATGCTGCGGATGGCGTGCGCGTCAACGCTATTTGTCCCGGTGGTGTTGACACGCCGATGCTCGCCGAAGGTGCTGCTGAAGCGGACATCGATGTCGATAGTTTTCTTACAATGATTGCAGACGGCAGCCCGAATAAGCGTATCGCAGACCCTAGCGACATCGCCGCGCTTGCCATATTTCTGGCCAGCGATGCTGCAAAACATATCACCGGCACCGCTATTCCCATCGATGGTGGCTTGCAGGCCTGATTCTGTGGGAGGGCCTTCAGGCCCGAATTAGCGCTTAGGCTTCTTCCAGTATTGCAGCAACAGAAACCCAAACAGCATGCCGCCAAGGTGTGCGAAATGAGCGACGCCGGGAACGGCCCCACTAACGCCAAGAAAAACTGACGCAAGCGCAAACAACGACACGAAATATTTCGCTTTCATGGGTATCGGCGGAATCAGCAGCATGATCGTCTGATTGGGATATGCCATTGCATACGCGAGCAAGATTCCCATCAACCCCCCGGACGCGCCGACCGTGTAGTAGACGCCACCTTGTACGCCGGCCACCAGCATCTGAATGAGGCCTGCACCGACAACACAAGTCAGGTAATAGATTAGAAAGCGCTGCGGACCCATTATCGGCTCGACATGCCGACCGAACATCCACAAGCCGAGCATGTTGAATCCGATGTGATACAGCGAATTAAGGTCGTGCAGGAAGCCGTAAGTGAGCAATTGCCAAGGGCGAAATATCCCGGAGTCCAAAGGCCACAAACCAAAGTGGTAAATCATGAATTCCGGTTTGAAACGCTCCAGCGCGTACAACAGCCCATTGGCGATCAGGAGTATGAAGACGACATCAGGGATGCCACTTCGGCGCTGTGGTCGAAGATTATATATCGGTGAATTCATTACTTACTCAGTGCGTTGATACAGGGTTCGACCGTCGAAGATCGTCATTGTTACGTAAGCATCGCTGATTTCGTAGGGGTTGATATCGAAAAGATTTCGATTCAAAACAACCAAATCAGCGCGCTTGCCAACTTCTATTGAGCCTTGCTTGTCTTCGAGCTTCATCGTGTAGGCGCCGTTGATCGTGTATGCCTCGATCATTGTTGCGAGATCTACCCGTTCTGTTGCATCCAGAATAGGCCCGTCGTTCGTGTATGGATCCTGGCGCGTGATGCCAACCTCTATTGCCAAAAGTGGATTCATCGACGTTACGAAGTAGTCGCTGGCACCGTTTATGCGGCCACCAGCACGCTGCAAACTCGCGAGTGGATACATCTCGTAGGTGCGCTTCTCTCCAAGCATCGGAATGTCGAGCTCAATCGCCGCCGGATCCGGATAGGCCCACAATGTTTGAAAGGTCGCGCCAATATCCATCTCCGCGAAACGCGGCAGGTCGTCTTCGTGAATGAGCTGCAGGTGTGTGATGTGGTGACGATTGCCGGATACGCCGTTGGCGGCCTGCATCGCCTCAAAGCCGTCCAGTGCCATGCGGATCGCGGCGTCACCGATGGCGTGAACGTGGATCTGCAATCCCATGGCATCAAAATGCGCGAAGTACTCGTTCACTTTCTGCTGCGTATAAAAGCGCGGGCCGAGACCTAGAGACTCATCTTCGTATGACTCGAGTAGCGCACCGGTGCCCGCCTCAATAACGCCGTCCATGTATATCTTGACTGAATCGACGTCGAGATTTGGTCTGCGCCATTGCTCTCTTTGCTCAAGAAAATCGTAGACGCCATCGTCGAAGGCAGCGGGCTGCCAGTTGACCGGCGACAGAGACACAATATTGCGTAAGTTAATCTCGCCGGCATCCGCCATTTCGAGAATTGGTTGAATTAGCTCAGCGTCGATACCCGGCTCGATAGTCGCGGTGAAACCTAAACGATGCGCCATATCGACGGCCGCATGAATGCGCTTTTTTTGGTACTCCGGGGTTTCAGCCGGCAGCACATCTTGAATTAGCATGTTCGCTGACTCGTGCAACGCGCCGGTAGCCTCGCCCGTTTCCGGGTCACGCACGATAATCCCATCGGCACCGGCGCGAGTTTCTTTGTGAATGCCCGCGAGCTGCAATGCGCGACTGTTTACCCAAACGCTGTGACCGAAACTCGACACAAGATAGACCGGCCGATCCGGAAACAGCTCATCAAGTATTGCCTTGTCCGGTTCGCTCTTCGGCCATAGCCAATCGGACCAGCCGCTGCCCACAATCCAGTGGTCCGCGCCGAAACCTTCGAGCTCCGTGCATTCTCGCAGCTTCGCATGCACCTCTGGAATCGAGTCTATGCGCAGCAAATCACATTCCTCATCAGTCGCATCACCGATAAGGATGTGCGTGTGCGAATCGTGAAAACCAGGCAATAGCATTTGTCCGCCAAGATCGACTACTTCGGTGTCTGCGCCAACGTACGACTGAGCGTCTACATTGCTGCCAACAAATACGATATGACCATTTCGCAGCGCAACTGCTGCGGCTACGGAGCGCTCGGCATCGACCGTGTAGACGAAGCCGTTCGCGAGCACCCGGTCGGCCGCCTCAGGCTCGACCGTATCCGGTCCGCAGCCAGTAAGGATAAGAGTTATGAAAACAATAACTTGTGAATTTTTCAAACACATTACCAGCCTCCGCCCCCACCGCCGCCGCCACCACCACCGGAGGACCCGCCGCCACCACTACCTGAAGATGATCCAGGTGGCGTTACAGCGCTGCTGATGGCCGTGTTCAAGCTACTCGAGAGGTAGCTTGTGCTCGTAGTGAGATCCGAAACGCTCCACGAACCGTTGTACCAAGCGGGACTGTAAGGTCCGCCCTCGGCTCTTTGCGCAGTGGCAAGCACTGCTGCAAATTTCTCAGCCCACTGTTGATCAACGTCGAGCGCGAGCGCATACGGCAGATAGGCCTCGAATAATTCGGGGGTTTTATGCGGCGGATTACGCAAATTCAATTCGTCTCTCTCAGCTACCGCCAGATAGTCGCCGAAGCCTGCCATTTCGTCGAGCAATTTGCGGCCACGCATCGTCGGGCGCTTCATGATGACGGCGAAGAAAGACATTGTCAGAAACATCGCAACAACCGTAGCTACCGCCAAAATCGTTGGTCGACTTGCTGCTGCAAATGACAAGAATGTCGCGACCAGTACGATCAAGATTGCAGGGACATTGAGCAGACCATTTTTGCGAAAATACTTGTTGCGATAGTCGGCCCGAAGAGATTTTTGATGTGCACTTCTGGCCTTACCCAACTCCTCGTGATTTTCATTCTCCAGCACGACCGTTGTTCCCTGCTTGAACAAGGCCTCGTATAGCTCTTTCTCCCCCGCTGCCAGAGCGGGTGGATTCTCGCCTGGATCCGTCCGGGTCAGGGAATGCTCGTTTTCCTTGCTGCCAAAACTAAAGAAGCCGCTCGGCTTTACAGTCGCATTGATTCGTAGATAACCTTTTACGGCGAGATTCACCACCGCTGCCGTCATCGTCTTGTTGTCGTAATACATATGCCGAATGTAGCGCAGCGACGCGGGTGAAAATCCTGTCGGTGGTTCATACCGTGTGACCAATACGCCTTCTTCCGGGTCTTTGCCAAACGTTAACCACGTAAAAATGTAGTACAACAACAGCAGCACCAGGCCGCAGAGCGCGATGACGAAATTGACGTTGTCCTTGAGAACCCAGGCAAATCGTTGCAGATCGGTCGGCTCCACGACGTAGCCTTTTGGCCAACCCACCACAATAGTCAGACCATGGTGTGCCGGCATCCTCTTGTTGGTCCTGAAGGTGACGCTCGGCCGCGCATCAATACCCGCCGTATAATCACGTCCAGTGCCACCCGCTGCGCCGGTGTAGGCCTCCACAAATACCTCGTTCGCCTGCAGCTCAAACTCGAAAGACACCGTAGCGCTGGCCTTGTCGATGGGAAACGCCCAGTCGAGCCCGGTTACATTCCAGTACAACTCGTCGTGCTCCTCAAAGTAGCCCAACATGCGGCTCGCGCGGTAACGAAACGTATAGGTATGTTCGCCTGGTTCTACAAGGCGGCCAGAACTGCCGAAATATACTCGAATGCCGTTGTAGTGATCGCTCGTATGAAATGCCTCGGGTTCGTCGTTACGCAGAACGGTCAATGTCTCGAAGGCAACTTCGTGATTATTGCCCAGTTTATCTTTGTATTCAGTCGGAAAATCCCTGTAGATGCCATGTCGAATGCCGCCTTGCTCCGCCCGAACCTTGATTCGTTCCGTAACCTCGATCCAGCCGTCCTGCATTACAACTATGTCGCTATGGAACTCAAGTATTCGTTCGTCAGCAAGAAGCGCCGACGAAAACAACAGACAGATAAGAAACAGGTTTCTCAATCGACCGAACTCAGGTCGATGAGCGGCACATTGGCGACATCGTCGGAGGACTTTTGGAAGAACTGGCGCGAATCAAAATCAAACAGTGATGCGACAATATTGCTCGGCACAACTTCGGTCATAGTGTTGTAGTCACGAACGGAACCATTGTAGTAGCGACGCGCGAACTGCAAGTAGTTTTCAGTCTCTGCCAACTCACCTTGCAAGCTTAAGAAGTTTTCGTTTGCCTTCAGGTCCGGATAGCTCTCTGCCAGTGCTATCAGCTTATGCATCCCGACGCCCAGCTTTTCCTCAACCTCGCCGCGTTTTTCGACATCTGCCGTTTTCTTCGCCTCTGTACGCAACTCCGTAATCGCAGCGAGCGTCGCACGCTCATAGTCAGCGTATTGGTCCACCGCAGCGACCAGGTTCGGTATCAGGTCATGGCGTCGTTGCAGCTGCACGTCGATGTCGCTCCAGGCGGTATCGACGCGATTGCGGCCGCGAATGAGACGGTTGTAGAGAATAGTGGCGGTTACGACCAGTGCGGCCGCAAATATTAGAATGACCTTCATAGGTCAATGATATTACAGACTAGTACCAGAACGAGAAGAACAGCTGAAATACGGCGGCATCGAGCACGTACAAAGGCTCATCGGGGAACGGGGCAGCAGTGCTGAGATCTTTAAAGTCGTGGTAGTCGACATTGAGCATGTTAATGGATGCATTTACGGATGCTTTCTTGATGAATTTCCACCCTTCGGCGCCGCCAATGAACTCATATGCTGCCGCAAGCTTGATGGTAGTACTGGTGAGCGGACTCAATTCCTTGTCTCGAGCGCGGAAGTTGGTTGCCTCCGGACGTGAGAACAGGTCGCTGTAGAATGCTGCGCCGGTTTGGTCGTGATAGCGGTACTTGGCCGTGAACGTCCACGGACCCATCGGATGAATATATGAAATTGACGCTGTGTCGCTCTTGATGTCCCAGGTGTCAGTGAAATACCGATACTCGGCTTCGATCGCAGCTCGATACGGCAGGTAGTATTTGGCGCGAAGTCCGACCGCGCTGCTGGTGCGCGTATTTGGATACAGTTCGGGCTCATAGCTATAACCCAGCGCGGTACCCGGGTCGGCGTAGCGCACCGATCGGTAAGGATTATTCAGAAACCCTTCGTCCGTAATAACTTGAAAGTTCAAAGCAGCAATCATGTTGCGCGACAGAATTTGTGTGATGCCAACTCCATATTGTTGGCGATCATTCTCGCGCTCAAATGTCGGGTCCTGTGAGTTGCCGACAATGTCATCACCGAGCGCGTAGCTCAGCGTGACCGTCGTCAAATCGCCGAACATATCCTGACTTACGGCAAAACTATACGTCGTCGCATCAAAATCGGATTCGACACTGGTCGTATAGTTGACCGTCATGGTGGTATTGCCGTGCAAGTAGTCCATACCCAGCGACCATTGCGTGCGTTCTTCGTCATACGGGCTGGCTGTCGTTATCACGTCAATCGAGGCGGAACTGATCATATCGACGTAGTAGTTGGCGACAAATGAGGTGTTCTTGCCGACTTGTTTTCGCACCAGCACGGACGGTCCGTTAATGTCGACGCCGCCACCCGTATAAAGGTGATAAAGAACATCGGCGCGATCTTCCGGCAACACGCCGGCCTGTACACCGCTGCTTGCCAGCAATGCCAGAAAAAGAACTACTATGCCGCGTTTAAATGTCACCAATCGTTACCTTAGTTACAGCCGCAGCCGCCGCCAGCGCCGCCTTCACCACCACGAGCGCCTTCACGAGCCTCGTAAACGTGCTGGATGTACGAACTGGACACCGGGTCGCCATTCATCAACATGATCGGATCAGCCAGTCGATCACGTTCGTATGGCTTTACCCATGGCTCGATACCACTGCATGCAGATAACCCGGCCAGCAATAGCAGGGACAGCAATAAACGTGAAAACAATTTGCTTATCATGCTCATACCTCAGAAGAATACGGTCACGCCAAGGTGACCCTCTAGGTTGTGAGCGGTTTTGTCCTCGCCCAGAATATCGATATCGAACATGTGATCGCGAAAATCGAGATGGAATGCAATCGAATCGTTGAACAGGAATCGAAAGCCCGCTCCAAAATTGACCGTAAAGCGATCATCGCCGGCAAAGCTGGTGGAACCCAAACCGGCGATTAAGTAGAAATTGGTGTTGTACGCACGGCCTTCACCGATAAAGCCTTCACCGGGCAACAGGTTGTAGCCAAGATTCAGGTTGTAATAGGTGAGAGTGCGTTCGTCATCAGAAATGATCGGCGCGCCACCAGACAGGATTTCAAAGCTGGTTAAGCCACCTTCTGTCTGGCCAACGGTGCCTTCCACAAAGAAACCTTCAGTTACGTGGTAAGCAAGGCGAACCCCGTACACAACGTTTGTGCCGAAATCCTCGATGCCCATGATGCCGACAAATGCGCCCGCCTCGAAGTCTTCTCGATCAATTTTCGGCTCTTTAATTTCGCGACGTTCGACCTGGGGGTCAATAACCTGCCCGGGCGGCTCCGTCGACGGCGGTGGCGCCTCTTTCGGCTCGATGCCGAAAAGGTTCTTCGTCGCCGCGCAGCCAGAAAGACCGATCAGGGCGATGATCAGAAAAA
>CAYWYT010000123.1:0-7467 GCA_964462665.1 uncultured Woeseiaceae bacterium
GATAATGACAACGATATATGGCGGGGCATTCCATACTTTATCTCGGTCGCGGCGAGTTCGCTGCAGACTACCTTCACGAGCTTGAGACGCTGCCTTGTTGCTCGTTGCTAACGCGCTCGGCATCCCTGAAGGTCCCGGTTGACGCGCCATCCATCCTCGATATGGTGTTGTTTGAAGCGGGTCCTGCGATAGCACAGTCCGGCCAATCGATAGCGGAGCTTATCGGCTCATTCGATAGACATCCCGTTATAGCCTTGACCACCAAAGCGCGAGAACATCGCGGTATTGCTGCAATTCGCGCCGGTGCACAGGCTTATATCTGCATCGACGACATCACAGTAGAGGCTCAGGATTCGATTTTTGAACACGCCGTGCAACGGCATCACCTGCAGCATCGTTTGTCCGATACCGATGTAACGGTGTTATCGATCCTGCGAAACATTAACGACGGCGTGATCGTCGTCGACAAGCAAGGCCATGTGCTGGATATCAATCCCGCGGCGCGATCGATTCTTGCGCTCGGCCCAAGAATGCAACCCGATACGAGCTGGGAACAGACATTTTGTTGTATTGATGGCCAAGGCGAAAACTACCGCAATTCAGCGGATCTGCCACTGGTACGTGCGCGCAATGGCGAGAAGTTTGCAAATCAGGTGGCAGTTTTCCGCGTACCGGAACAGGTTGATACATTACTTTCGATTAATGGTCAGGGTCTTTTCGACGGCAAGCGCGAGCTTATCGGCGGGGTCATAACCTTCCGCGACATCACGGACCAGACCAAACGCACCAACGAGCTGCAAAAGCTTGCGCAGTACGACGAGTTAACAAACCTGCCGAATCGCAGCTTGTTCGTAGAGCAACTTGCGCGCGCGATGGGCCGCAGCCAACGCAAGTCTGCCCCGCTTGCTGTCTTGTTCATCGATCTTGATCGCTTCAAGTCCGTCAATGACACGCTCGGACATGACACCGGCGACGCGCTACTCAAGCAGGTTGCCGGCCGCCTGCGTAAGAATCTTCGCATCGGTGACCTGTCGGGTCGCTGGGGTGGTGACGAATTCGTTGTCTGTCTTGAAGACTTCGGCGAATCGAGCAACGCAGCAGCAGCTGCACAGAAACTGCTACTGGTACTCTCTGAAAAATACGAGATCGGCAATAGTGAAGTCTATACAACGCCGAGTATTGGTATTGCGCTGTACCCGGAATCCGGGAATGCAGCGGATCGCCTGATCAAAGCCGCCGACCTCGCTATGTACGAAGCGAAGAAGCGTGGTGGCGGACGCTTCCAGTATTATTCCGAGGCGTTGAATGCGCAGCTCGCTCAGCGTGAAGAACTGGAAGTCGGGTTGCGGCATGCGTTAGTGCGCGACGAGTTCATCTTGCACTACCAACCGCGTATTGATCTCACAACGGGTCGATTGATCGGCCTCGAAGCCCTGCTGCGCTGGCAACACCCACGCTTCGGCTTGCTGCCACCGGGGCGCTTCCTGCCCATTCTGGAGAGCAGCGGCCTGATTCATTCCGCTGGCGAGTGGGTTATCGCCACAGCGAGTCGGCAACTCGCTGCCTGGCAACGACAGTTTGAGTTACCGGATCTGTCTCTGGCCATCAATGTTTCACAGCAACAGTTGATGCATCAGCGGCTGGTCGACGCAGTTAAGGAATCGCTGGATAACACAGCGATTGATCCGGGTTGTATTGAGCTCGAGATCGGCGATGGCGATATCGTGCGCAAGCGCACTGCCGAGCTAAGTACCTTGCAAGGGCTGCGCAAACTAGGCGTACGCATCTCGCTGGACCACTTCGGTACGCGCGACGTCTCGTTCGAATCACTCGACAACGGTTTTATCGACAGCTTTGTACTCGATCGATCATTGATCGCCGATGTTGGCGAGAATGATAGCCACCAACGTATTGTTCGCGCCGCGATCGCGATGGCGCAGGGCCTGGATATTGAAGTGGCCGCCGAAGGCGTGGAAACGCTGACGCAGCTCGACTTCTTGCGCAGCTGCAACTGCGACCTCGCGCAAGGCTTTTTGATCAGCAAGCCGATCCAGCCAGAGAAAGTTTCGGCCATGCTGCGATCAGAGATTGCGGGCACGAGACTACTCGCCCGCGGTATGCCTTAGAGAGCCGCCTTACTGCATTTCCAGCACGCAGCAAACTGACCTTCGTTTTCTTCGCCGCAATGACGGCACTTCCACGACTCAGTCGGACTCTCGGCCACTGCGTCAGCACTCAATAGTTGCTGCGCCCGATCAAAATCAAGATCGTTCACTACCCAGAGTTGTGGCCACACTTCCATAAAGGGCATTTCGCCCATGATCGAACCAAGATGTTCATTGCGCAGCTCGCACGGAATGCCTTCACTCTCCAGCAAATTCTTCCAGTGACTTATCGTCACCAAAGACTCGGAGGTGGTGAGCTTCTTCATTCGCTACGCAGGGACTTCAGGTAGCTTGCCGGATCGTCACCGCTTTCTAACACTTCGACTAGCGCAGATCCTACGATCGCGCCTGCGACGTGCTGGCCGACGTTGGCAACGTCCGCCGCCGCACGAATACCGAAGCCAGCACAAACCGGTATTTCGGACACACGGGCTACTTTATCGAGGTAATCGGCAAGATCCGTCGGCAAGCCCGTGTCGCCACCGGTTATGCCTGTAATGGTCACCGCGTAGACGAATCCTTTGGAGGCGTCGGCCAGCATTGCCAGTCGATCGTCAGGGGTGGCGGGTGTAACCAACTGAATGAGTCCTACCCCTTCGGCCTCAAGCGCGGCACGTATCTCTGCGGATTCTTCAAACGGCAAATCGGGAACGATAAAACCGCACACTCCGGTTTTCGCTGCGCGCTTCGCCAGGTTTTCGTAGCCAAAGGCGAGCAATGGATTCAGATACGACATCATCACGAGCGGCGCATCGATTGCCCCGCCAGCACTTTCGAGTTGCTTGAAAATCCACTCCAGGCTGACGCCTTTCTGTAGCGCTACAAAGCTGGAGCGCTGAATGGTCATTCCATCCGCCATGGGATCGGAAAACGGAATGCCGATTTCCACGACGTCACCGACCTCGGCAATTGCCGTCAGCGTGCTTATGAAGTCAGCAGGCTCGGGATAACCAGCCGTAATAAACGGCACCAGCGCCGTGCGGCCCTTCTCGTTTGCGGCTTTGATTGCCGCTGTTAGGCGATCATGTGCTTGCATGAGTACGCGTCCTCGGCGGATATTTCGTAAGCGTCGGCATGTCTTTGTCGCCACGACCAGAGTTACCAATCAAGATGCGCTTGCCCGGATTGCTCTTCGACCATTTACGCGCATAGGCGTAGGCGTGCGCGGTTTCGAGTGCAGTCAGTATGCCTTCCGTTTCGCACAGTTCTTCAAGTGCTTCGAGCGAGTCGTCGTCGCTCGCTGATACATAACTGACTCGGCCAGTGGCTTGCAGCAAGGCATGCTCAGGTCCTACACCGGAGTAGTCGAGGCCCGCCGAGATCGAATGCGTTTCCTGCACCTGACCGTCGTTGTCCTGCAAGATAATCGTATAGGCACCCTGCAATACGCCAGGCGTACCTGTTGCGAGCGTTGCCGCGTTTTGACCAAGGCCATCACCGGTTCCACCGGCTTCCACGCCGATCAGTTCTATGTCCTCACCGATCAACGGATAGAAAAGCCCGATCGCGTTCGAGCCACCACCGACACACGCAAAAGCGACGTCGGGCAGACCACCGGCCTGATCCAGCATTTGCTGGCGCGCCTCTTCACCGATAACCGACTGCAGTTCACGTACGAGATACGGGTAAGGATGTGCGCCAACGGCTGAGCCAAGCAAATAGTATATCCCGGACGGGTCAGTCACCCACTCGCGCAGTGCCTCATCGATGGCGGCACGCAATGTTTTGTCGCCCGACTCAACGGCCACAACTTTTGCGCCTAGTCTGCGCATGCGATCAACGTTCGGTGCCTGGCGTTCAATATCGACCGCACCCATGTAGACCTCGCAAGGCAAGCCGACACGTGCGCAGGCCGCGGCGGATGCAACGCCATGTTGACCGGCGCCTGTCTCAGCGATGACGCGCTTTGCGCCGAGTCGCTTCGCCAAAATCGCCTGACCAATCGCGTTGTTAATTTTGTGCGCACCAGTGTGCGCAAGATCTTCACGCTTCAGCCAGACGTCCGTTCCCCACCGCTCGCTGAGACGCGGTGCGTGCGTCAAAGCGGTCGGCCTGCCAACCCACTCGCGCAACTCACGGCGAAACTCTGCTTGAAACGTTGCCTCGTGCAGATGCTCCTGCACGCCTTTTTCAAGACGTTCAAATGCCGGCACCAATGTTTCCGGCACATAACGACCGCCAAACGGACCGAAGCGGCCACGCTCGTCAGGTAGTTCGCCGTCGATTGAGGCCTTGAGAAGCTTCTCTGCTTCGTCGGCCTGCAATAAACCCTTCATATTTCTTTCTCCGCCGCGCGCACTGCGCTTATAAATCGTCTGATCAATTCATAGTCCTTGTATCCCGGCAGAGATTCTACGCCGCTGGAAACATCCACGCCCCATGGGCGTACCGTTTGAATCGCTTCACGTACATTGTCCTCAGCCAAACCACCCGCCAGCAGCATACGTCCGTGTCGAGCGACCTCGGCTGCGTGCGACCAGTCCACGGTTTCACCGCTACCACTGTTCTTGCCTTCGTAAAGATAGATGTCCGGCGCCTCTATCGACTCATTGCCCTCGCGGATCACCGGCCAACATTCGATGTGTGCTGGAATTTCGAGCGTTGCAAAATCCTCCGCGTCTGTCTGCACGACGTCCGGTTCGAACTCCTCGATCACTGCGAGACATTCTGCATTGGTCGGATGGCGCATTACCGCAACGCGACGCACACTCGACGAAACCTCGGCCACAGCCTCTTTGGCTTGTGCCGGTGACACGCGCCGCACCGATTCAGCAAATACGAAACCGACAGCGTTTGCGCCGGCATCGGTAGCTGCCTTGACGTCGGTTGCGTTACGCAGACCGCATATTTTTACGAATGTGTTCATGCCGCGATCCTGGCACTACCGGCCGCACGCATATCGGCAACCAGCATCGAGGGGTCATCGCTGCGCATCAAAGCACTACCGACCAAAGCAAGGTGATAGCCAAGGTTCGCAGCATGCGCTACATCCTCCGCAGTATGCAGGCCGCTCTCAGCAACACACTTGGCTGCGGGCAGTAGTGGCGCCAGCTGGGCGAGACGCTCAGCATCGACCTCGAGAGTACGCAAATTGCGTGTGTTCACGCCGACGAGAAATTGCCCGCGCTGGGCGCGATCCTGATGCATCGGACGCTCGAGCAGCGCCGATGCACGCGCCAGATCGTCAGCGTCAAAGGTTTCCAGCAGGACAAACATGTCGTGGTAAAACGCGCACTCCAGCATGTCGCCCAACTTCGCGTCACTGAGCATGGTAGCAATCAGTAACACACCACTCGCGCCGACGATTCTTGCCTCTTCTATCTGCACCGGCTCTACGAGAAAATCTTTGCGCATCACAGGAGTATCGGGCACTGCAGTTACAACCTCCTGCAAGTGTTCCAGGGTGCCCGCAAAACGACTGGGCTCTGTTAAGACAGAGATTGCCGCGGCTCCGCCCAGCGCATAACGCTGCGCTTGCGCTGCGCGATCGCTGTCCGCACTGGCCAGCGCGCCTTCGGCCGGCGAGTGATCTTTGATCTCGGCAATGACATCGAACTGGCCCAGCGCGAGAGGCACAACTGCTTTCGCTGCAGACACATCTGTCACAGTAGCCAGAGCCGCTCGTTCGGCGCTAAGTGACGCCATTGTTTTCAGAAAGTCGCTCATGAACTCGCGAAGTGTTTTTGAATATTTTGCAGGAACTGGGCTGCGTCACCATTATCGATCGCCGCAGCTGCAATCTCGACGCCGTGCTTCGGATCGGTGGCTGTGCCCTGCACTTCCAGAACCAGCGACGTACCCATGAGCAACGCGTCACGATGCGCGCCTTTGTCCTCGCCATTGAATACGCGAACAAGTTCCTTCGCATTGTGCTCCGCATCACCGCCGGCAAGGTCTTCGGCCGTGCAGCGTTGCAGCCCGTAGTCTTCGGGTGTCCGCACTGATTGTGTGACCTCACCGGGTGACACGTCGAATAGCGTGAATGCGCCGACCGGTGTCGCCTCATCCCAACCCGGCTCGCCGTGAACAACAAACGCTCGTTCTATCTGCATGCCGGATAATGCGTCCGCCATTAGTTTGGCGGCATCAAGACTCCAGGCGCCGATTAACATGAATGGCGGTGCCGCTGGATTGGTCAAAGGCCCGAGCATGTTGAACACCGTGCGCACAGCCATGGCGCCACGCACCGGCATGATCGCTTTCATTGCCGGGTGATAAGCCGGTGCGAACAGGAAAGTGAACTGTGTGGCAGCAAGACAAGCCACAGCTTCTGCTGCGTGCAGCGGTAACGGCATGCCAAGGCATTCGAGCATATCAGCGCTACCGGACTTGCTCGAGATAGAGCGATTGCCGTGCTTAACAACTCGTGCGCCGGCCGCAGCTGCAAGCAAACCGGTTCCGGTCGACAAGTTCAGGCTTCCTGATCCATCACCACCAGTGCCAACCGTATCAACCGTCGGGGCACCATCGGGGATCGCAGGATGTAATGCCAGCTCACGCATAGCCGTCGCGAAGCCCCGAATTTCTTCGGCGTTCTCGCCTTTCGCTCTTAGGCCAGCCAGGAATGCGCCCGCCAACGCGGGCGCCATGTCACCTGCGGCGAGCTCATGCATTAGGTTGTAGGCCTGTTGCTCGGTCAGAGATTGCCCGTTCAGCAAGGCGTCCAATTGTTTGCTGAGTTCTGTACTCATGCCCTCATCTTAAGAAAGTTGGCCATCAGCTGATCACCTGCCGGCGTCAACACGCTCTCGGGGTGAAACTGTACACCTTCCAGTGGTAGCTTTTTATGCCGCACACCCATGATTTCGCCGCGCTCAGTTTGTGCGGTGAGTTCAAGACTTATGGGTAGGGAATCATGTTCTGCACACAGAGAGTGATAGCGTCCAACTTCGAGGGGCTGCGGCAAGTCTGTAAAGATAGTTTTGCCATCGTGCTTCGCCATCGAAGTCTTGCCGTGCATTAAACGCTCTGCACGAACTATCTTGCCGCCCAAATGTGTAACCAGACACTGGTGCCCGAGACACACACCGAGCACAGGCACGGAATCGGCGAACGCTGCAATCATATCCAGCGACACCCCGGCATCTTCCGGCCGACCCGGGCCCGGTGAAATAACCAGATGCGTCGGTGCTATCGCCCGCGCCTCATCCACCGTAATCGCATCGTTGCGATGCACAATAACCTCAGCACCGAGCGCTGCAAAAGCCTGCACCAGGTTGTAGGTGAAGGAGTCGTAGTTGTCGATCATGAGCATGCGCATTACAAACCCTTCCCTGCCATTTCGAGCGCGCGCCGCAGAATC
>CAYWYT010000124.1:0-7438 GCA_964462665.1 uncultured Woeseiaceae bacterium
GCCGGTCGTACTTGCAGGTATGCGTATTGATCGGCGCGTCTTTGCGCATGCGCGGGCCGAAGCCAGGAATGTCCAGGCAGTATCCACTCGGATCGCCGAGGTCGTGAACAGAACGCAACATTTGCCGCTCCGCGTTAGCACTTGAGCTATATGCGAAACCTACAACGATGAAGAAAAGCAGTGCCGAAATTTTGTTCATTAGTTTTCGCGCCCCGGTCGTTTTTAGAATCTGAATGTGTGATTAAGCTTTATCGTGGCCGATTCGCCGACTGTCTGAAAACCGCGTGTGTCTTCATCCAGCCAACCGCCGTTATAAATAAAATAGAACTCTCTGCCTGCCTCAGGAATCCACTGCAAGCGACTATTGATACTTAAAAAGTCCGACTGATTGTCGTACTGCGCCGTGGTTACCCAGGCCCACTCGGCATTGAACGCTACGTCCGTGCGCAAGCGCAGCAACTGCGTCTCGAAATCCCCTTCCAGTAGTTCAACATCGTTGTACTCGTACTCGAAGACACCCGTGAAGTGTCGGCTTGGTTGCCACTCGAGCTTCGTTTTTATCGTGGAGCGATCGCCGCTAAAGAAACCGCCGTCCTCCAGCCGCACACTCAAGAGAAACTTCCGCTGACCGCCGGATTCAATATTTACGCCATAGCGTTCGTTGGAATAATCTCCGACTGCAATAATGATGCCGTCAACAATTTCGAATGGCCTGGTCAGTACTTCGCGGATATCCAGGAAAAACAAAGAGGCACTGTCAGCTGTTTGATTCTTTAGTTCTGCAAGCGTCAATTCGTATCTTTCAGTTTCGAGATTGCCGTCGCTATCCGTAATCCGCAGCCAGTCAAGGCCGCTCTCCAGTGACCTCAACATCGAACCCGGCCCAAATCGATTGGTATACCCGACGTATGCGTCGTTCTGTTTGATACCACGTCGATTAACGAAGCCGAGTGCCGGAAAGAAGTCTTCACCGATACTCTGGTGTTGTATCCTGGCCTTCCATCCGGTTGCATTTGGCGACCGCAGCTTCACGCCATACGCCGATTGGTCACCTTCGAAGCCTTCTGTATCCGATTCCTGATACCAGAGCCCACCGTCAATAGTGATTTTATCGAAGCTTCTCGTATTGAGATAATTAAAGTCTGCGCCGACGAGCTTATTGTCCAAATCAGCCGTCGGATTGCCGTACGTAACGATACCGCCAACAGTAGACTGGCCGAGAACATTCGCGGATACACGGCCGACGAAGAGCTCGCTGTCGTTAACGAGTCGTCCACCGTTCGGCACATCGTCGGCGTTGCCGCCTTGCTGGACCGCAAGTGCTCCGACGTTCCACCGGCCTATTCGCCCGGTGAGCTTTCCGCCCGCTTCGAGATCCAGTTGTTCGCCGCTTGGACCAATACCAATGCGCCGCGAGAAGAACGGCTTGCCGTTTGTTTCCAATCCTCCAAATTCGAAGATGTCTGCTTCCTGGAGGAAGAATTTTCGTTGCTCGGGAAAAAAGATATTGAACCGCGACAACTGAACCTGTCGAGCATCAACGTCGGTCGCTGAGAAGTCACTGTTAAAGGTCAGGGCACCGGTCAGGTTTGGCGTGAATTTGTAAAAGGCATCTAAGGTCGGTTCCAGGTCGGAATCGCTGCTTGATGGGTCGTACTGGCGGCGATGCGTTGCGCTGATACCGGGTATAACATCCAGACCCTTGCCCTGCTCCAGTCCCTCGAGTCCGGTGATCGTTCCGAAGTTGCTCGGGTTAACGCTGCGGTTGTAAGACGTCCAGGCCATATCCTCGGTGATACTTTCGATGGTCCGCAGTATGCCAAGGCCCCAACTATCAGAGCTTGGGTCAAACGATATCGTCTTGTAGGGAATAGCGATTTCAGCGAACCAGCCGTAGTCGGTGTACTTTGCTGCGGAGTACCAGATTCCAGTCCAGGCGAAGTTCATATCGGTGACATTTTCCAGAATGCCGTCTGTGCGTATGCCGTTGGCGTTTGTCTGGAATAAGTAGCCGTTGCGTCCATCGTTAAAGGGATTGATGTAAAAGCGAATCTTGTCATCGAATCTTAGGTTCGCGCCCTGAATCAATTTATTCGCAACAATCTTGCTCGGATCCTCGTAATACATCATCGCGGAGAAATAGAGAAAATCTTCGTCATACAAAACTCGCACGACGGTTTTTTCGGATGGCTCCGCGTATTCAACTGGATCCATTTGATGTAGATCATCTATGAGCGCGCCGCTGCTCCATATGTCATCCATCACTCCATCAATGAGTGGCGGCGCATCGGTTCGCACCATTTCTACAGTTTTGTCGCGGCCCGAACGCGAGTCGTCAGTCCGCACTTCCTGAGCGACGGAAAAACTACTGCTCGACAACAGGGCAACCGCGGTGAAAATCGATATTGGTCTACATCGCGTCATAAACTACCCGGCCGTCTACCATTGTCAGTACTGATTTCAGATTACGAATGTCTTCAACAGGCACTGTCATGTAGTCACGATCGATGACAACGATGTCGGCCAGCTTGCCGACCTCCAGGGACCCCAGAATATCTTCCTTGTGCATCAGATACGCGTTCGACCGTGTATGTGCGATCAACGCTTCTTCACGCGTCAACGTACCGTGTTTGAAATACGTCGCACCGGATGTGTCCTTGCCACTGACCACCCAGTAGAGGGTAAAGAATGGTGAGTCGTGCGCCACTACCTGTGCATCCGATCCGAGCCCGAAACTGATACCACTATCCTGATACCAACGCAGTGGCGGCGCGTCCTGCTCGGCCGCTACTTGTGGAAAGGCGCCGTTCTTTGCACGGACTTCCGGTGAACTCATCGCAGCAGAACTGTGTACGCCAATGCCCATGCCGAGCGCTTTCGCACGTTCGATCGTATCCAGTTTGAGGCCTTGGGCATGTTCGAAGCGCCAGCGCAGGTCAGTAATCGGATAAGTCCCGTTGAGCTCCTCGAATATATCGAGCATCTGATTGGCCACGATGTCCTGACTGACATGCTCAGCGATTTGCCAGCCGTTCTCTGCCGCTGCGGTTACAACGGTACGGAAATACTGCATCTGCTCAGGCGAATACGGCTTTCCCATGCGTCGAAAACTGTCCGAGACCGGCAGGTACATATGCTCACCGAAGTGCAACATCTGATACATCTCGGTTCCGGACGCCGGTTTGTGGCTTGCAAGCCCTGCGACTACGCCCGGCACTTCCTCCGGTGTCCACGCACTCACATTACGATCGAAATGTGGCGGATAGTAAATACGCATGTCCAACTGACCGGTATCCGCGAGGTGTTCCTGAATATAGCCAAGAGCATCCTCGGGAAACTCGGGTCCATTGAAAGTCATCGATGTCGTGACGCCGAGTTTCACGTAGTCGGCGATCTCGGCCTTGAGACCTCTTGCTACCGATTCACCCGTTACTGGTGGAAACAAAGGACGCAGCTGCCATTTCAAATAGATTGGGCCAGTGAATTTTCCGCTCAACTTGCCATCATCATCTCGCCAGATTTTGCCGCCAGTCTCAGGCGCCGGGTCTGGCATGTCCTCGGTGATACCGCCGAGCGCCATCGCCTTGTCATTAAGAACAGCAGTAAGCCAGCTGACTTGCGTATAAACAGGGTTATGTGGTGCGACGGCATTAAGCTCGGCGAGCGTAAATTCGCTGTTGTCGTCAGTGAACTGTGCCGGATGCCAGCCGCCCAGTGCGAAAACGATATGTTCGGGATCGTCGCCCGGACCCAGTTCTTCGGCTTTTGCAGCAATACGCCGCAGAGCTTCGGCACGCGTCCGAACGCTGCCTAGTCGCACGCCATTCGGCCAGGTGGGTGCATTGAAAATGAGATGATTGTGGTTATCGATCAAACCGGGAATCAGCGTTTTTCCGCCAAGGTCGACCACTCTTGTTTCAGCGCCTGCCAGCGCCCTGATCTCCTTCGTCGTGCCCAGTGCTGAGATCTTGTTACCAGTCACGGCGATGGCTTCAACTTGCGAAAAGTTTTCATCGACTGTGAGGACTTTGCCGTTTACAAAAACCGTACTCGGGATCGTATCCGCACGAGCGATTTGTGTTTGGAACGACACTGCAAGAAGTGTTACGAACGTAATTACGAAAGAGCGACTCATCATTAGGTTGACCCTTTTATGCGTTCCAATATTACCGTGATACCGCAACTCGAGATTTGACAAGAGGTCACGATCATGGCGACGACAATGCAACCTATACTAATCACCACCCTGATTGCATGCCCTGAAAAACTAGATTTTAAGACGGTTCGAAGGTAATATCGACAAAATAGCAATTTGGCTTCGATTCACCATTATTCCACCTCTTATCTAGAATGTGTCGAATATTTTTAATCTTCGGCTCCAGAACGTAAAGAACAACGATTTTGGCTTCTGAACCTCCCCCGGACGGAAGACAAACGGCTCTAGTAGCCGAGAAGAGGGCCTTTCGAGGCCCTTTTTTTTTGGTCTGCGTAAAGCCATGCTTCACGTCGACGAACAAACCACTGAAGGCCAAGAATCGATAACAATGCCGAAGGGGTGAAATTATCGATATAAAGTGATAGTGTCAGAACTCAATTCGAGTGGGCCGCCTTCTGCTGCCTGCCGCGATTGCCAATATCAAACCATCCGGGGGGATTTTTGATGAGCAAGCCAGCCTCTAACTTTCTTAGAAAGTTTTTACTAGGTGCTATGGGCACCATTCTTATTTACTTACCAGTCCAGGAATCACTGGCCCAACTCGAAGAGATTGTGGTTACATCCCGGCGCTACGAGGAAAGCATTTCCGATGCACCTGTAGCGGTAGCGGTAATGGATCAGCAGTTTCTGACTGATCAGAAAATTGACAGTATTCAGGATATTCTGGAACTGACACCGGGTGCTACCTGGAATCAGTTCGCCGCGGCTCAACCTGGACTGTCATTGCGTGGTATCTCCGGTGGAACTTTCGGCAACGCCAGCCTCGAGTCCGCTGTGCAGGTCGTCTATGACGGCATACCGCTGACAAAAGCTTTCATGATGACTATTCCGACCTACGATCTGGCTCGCGTCGAAATCCTGCGCGGTCCGCAAGGCACAACGTTCGGTCGTAACGCCACACTGGGACTCATGCACTTTATCTCAGCGAAACCTTCGCAAGAATCGTCGGGCGAGATTCAAGCAACCGTTGGCGACCCTGACCTGGTCGGAATTAACGGCCACTTTAACGGCGGACTGAGCGACACGGTATCCGGCCGTATCGCATTTAACTATCGGGACGCCGATGGCAACCTCGAAAACGCCATCACTGGCAGACCACTTGAAGGGGGAGAAAACACCTCTATTCGTGCATCTTTGCTAATCGAGCCCAGCGACACGTTCAGTGCCTATGTCAAAGCAGAATTCATCAATAATGATGACCTCCCGCAAGTACGGCGCGGCGATGACTGTGTTTCTCCCTGGCTCAACGGTGGCAACGGTTTTGATACTGTCACTGGCGGGCCCGGCTATACGGATTCATGTGAAGACTGGACGGCGTTGCAGGACGATTCTCGCAAACTATCCGTCGAACGGGATATGTTTTTCCTGACCGCAGAACTGGCCTGGATGTTGGGTAATGACAAGGCGATTACGTGGGTCACTGGCTACCAGGACGGCGAACACCACTCAGTTCAGGACGCTTTCGGCACACCTTTCGCATTGCGTGACCAGGACGTGGATAACGAAGCGGAAGTAATATCAACCGAGCTACGTTTTGATAATTACTCAAGCGGCAACAAGGTTCGCTGGCTTATCGGCGCTTCATTCACGGACGACCAGGAGCTGCGCGAAGAGCTAAATGTCGGCTTTCCAGAGCGCGTCGCCGGCTGTGGCCGAGACCCGGCTTTTGGCCGAGATTGCCCTCAGTGGAATCTGTACCAGCGTGGCGACGCCAGCAACGAGTCCTTCGGACTATTTGGCGAACTCATGTTCGACCTGGGCGATAGCTTCATTCTCACGGTCGGTGGTCGCTATACCGACGAATCACGCACACTGGACTTTCACGTCGACGGCTGGGGTGAATCAGGTGGTCTTGCTGGCGTAGGCCTCGGTAACCTTGAACCTGGCCGCGACTGCAACGCGAACACCTTCCCGGATCCATTGGGACGTTCAAAACAGTCACCGGCACCGGGCGTTGCCAATATGTGCGGCACTGAAGCAGCTCCTATAGGTTTCGATGCAGTCGCCACGCAGAGCTGGGACAACTTCTCGACCAAGGTAAGTCTGCAATATGCTCTTAATGACAACAATAATATTTATCTTACTTACTCGGAAGGGTATAAGGCTGGTGGCTTCCAGCATGATGCTCGCAACATCGATGGGTTCAATATCTTCATCGATCCTGAAGAGATGATCAATATCGAACTCGGCTGGAAGGGATCCTACGATCGCGCCTTGTTCGCAGTCACCATTTTTGATCAGGAACAAAAAGATTCACAGACTGGTTTACTGCTTGCCGTTGGTTCCGGTAATGCCAACATGGTTTTCAACGCAGAAAGCGTATTGAGCCAGGGCATTGAGCTTGAGGGTACATTTGCTTTCACCGACAACTGGCAGCTAGGCGGTAGTATCGGCGTGTACGAAGCGGAATTCGGCCCAGGCTCGACAACCGGGGCAGCGTTCAACCCGATTACGGGCGAACTCATTCCAACGGGTGCCGACATCTCTGGCCAACGACCTAACCATTCGCCAGAAGAGACATGGGCGATTTGGACTGCCTATACTCTGGATTTCAGCGGCGGCTCATCTATGCGATTTCGTGTAGACACAAATCATCGTAGTGACGCCTGGGCTCGAGTTACAGGTCGCGATGGGCTCAATATCGCCGGTACTGAATTCATCAACTTGCGTCCCGAGCTCAACAAGTACGGCGTAGACGTGTCCTGGACATCGGCGAGCGACAGCATGACGGTTTCGGTTTGGGGCAGGAACCTCGATGATAAAATGGATCAACTCGCGCCAGGACCTGGCGTTGGTTACATTTTCAATCTCGGTCAGCCCGGACCAAATGGCGGTAGAGACAGAGCCCGACCACGTGGGTTTGCTGGTCGCCAGCAAGTAGGTGCGACCTTCAGCTATCGCTTCTAGGAATTGCTAGAAATATGGCGCTTAGCGCTGCTAAAAAGGGGCCCTCTGGGCCCCTTTTTTTATGCAGTATCCCGGTATACTGTGCCGACTCTAATTAGAACAACAATAATAAATGTCGCTATTTGCTGAGCTAAAACGTCGCAACGTTATTCGTGTGGGTCTGGCCTACGTGATCGTGGGTTGGGTCCTCGCCCAAATTGCCGAGTTTGCATTCGAAAATTTTGGTGCGCCCGACTGGGTACTGAAATCCATTGTAGTCATAATCTTGCTTGGCTTGCCGCTCGCTCTTTTCTTCGCCTGGGCTTTCGAGATGAC
>CAYWYT010000125.1:0-7359 GCA_964462665.1 uncultured Woeseiaceae bacterium
CCTTGGTTGCGGCCTCGCCCCAGAACCAGCCCACGAACAGACCGGCGAGCACACCAACAATAATGGCAATCAGGAGAGTGAAACTACCGCGGCTTTTCATCCTACCTGTATGCACTGAACGAGCTATGCATACAGTCAGTATTTGCCGGTATACGGCTGCGCGATGTACGGACTGACCTTCGCACTGATCAAAGTGAATTCGCGACACGTAAGTTAATCACGCATAAGCTCCTCCGGTTTGCCGCTACGGCACTAGTGCAGATTTAGGACAAATGCGCTATAAATGGTTAAAACAAGATGCTCGCAGGTCCATATGCCGGGCACAAAATTTCCGGGAGAAAAATCGCTATGCGCAAAGTAATTTCAACGATGCTTGCGGCTGTCCTTATTGTGCTGCCCGCAGTCGCCTTGCCCCAAAGTGCTCAGTCGATACTTGAGACTGCCCGAGACAAGCAAATCGAGCGTTGGGAAGGTGTAGACGTCTACGTTGTTAACCAGTCCATTGGCGGCATGAGCAGCCAAAGCTATTTTCAGCGCGCAGACGTTGAACTGGATGACGGTACGGTCGAAACCGTTTTCCTGCCTTCTCCCTACGGTCATCCGGGAGCCGATCAATGCCCCGGGCCGCAGCGGATGACCGCCGAGGCGTGGGAAGCCAATGCGCAGGCTGCCGAAATGATGGGTGCCGGCATGGGCGAGGAAATGGATCGCGGTATGGAAGAAGCCGGGCTGCCGCCCGGATTACTTGGCGCAACGGGTTCCGATCCGTGGGCGTCTTTCGATCCCCGAACGCAAATGTCCAGCACCGCAATCTTTTCCAGGGCCGCAGCTGATGCTGAGCGCCAGAAGGCGGCTCAACCGGAGCTTGAGCGTGCAAATGCACGAGCGAATGCAGACCAGATGTCTCTGTTCATGGAAACGGCGAAAGTGTTGGGAAAAGAAACGGTCGATGGCAAGAGCGCATTTCACCTGAGAGCCGAAAACGTCAATCAGGTTCACGGGGAGAACGGCCAGGAATTCGTCATGCAACATGTCAGCATGTGGCTTGATGCAAAAGAATACGTGCCGCTCAGGATGAAGATCGATGGCACGATGACATACGAAGGCGAAACCAAGCCGATGATCATCGAAAACTCTCAATCTGATTACCGAATAGTTCCAGGTAGCAAGATGTATGAGGCACACAAGCAGTCGATGAAAATCTCGGGAACGATGACGCCTGAGCAGGAAGCACAGATGCTCGAGGCGCAGAAGCAGATGGTGGATTTCGAAAAGCAGATGGAAACCATGCCAGCGAGTCAGCGGAAGATGATGGAAGACATGATGGGGCCACAGCTTGAGATGATGCGAAACATGTCGGCCGGCGGTGGCTTTCAAACCGAGATCATCGTCAGTTCGATTGGCATCAATCCTACTGTCATGGCAGCGGACGGAACACCCTGCCCGTCAAGTTCTGCCATGCCGGTTACGGAGATTTCGACCGCACAAATCATGGATCAAGGTTTGACGGAAATGATTCAGAAGGACCTCGCTATCCTGGGATACGAAACGGGCTCTGTGACGGGAGAAATGAACACCCAGACCGCCGTCTCAATCTCGCGTTTCCAGGCAGAAAATGACATGGCCGTGACGGGAGCAGTTTCGCCGCAACTCGCAGGCATTCTATCGGCACGGGCAAGCAAAGTTGGCGGCGCGGCGACCAGCAGCGCACCGCCCCAGGACGCGACTACGTTGCAAACAGCGCAACAAGCGTGTCTGCAAGAGAAAGTTGCAGCCAAGCAAGCCTCGAAAAAGAAGAAGCGTGGACTTGGTCGACTGATGAGCGGCATTGGGCGCGCCGCCAGTCAACTAGGTGGCAACGACATGGCCAGCGAAATTTATAAGACGACTAATGATGTTTATGCGGTCGATGCAACCGCCGATGACTTCGCTGCTGCAGCCAAAGATCTCGGGCTCACACAGGACGAAGTCGCCGCCTGCCAGAATCCAACGTAGGGAAGATTGCCTGGCCCATTGATGATTTCAGTTGAGGATATATCCCCATAAACTCCATCGCCTTGAATACGACAGCCTTGCGTGAAGTGCTCGCCGCAAGGTCGGCGGACGGGGGTCAGATCTCGGAAGTATTTCTTGTTGCCTGTGGCGGCTCGCTGGTAGATCTTTACCCGGCCAGGTTCTTCCTGGCAACCGAAAGCCGCCAATTGCGAACCGATCTCTATACTGCCAACGAGTTCGTTCACGCAGTACCAAAGGTGCTCGGAGATCAGTCCGTTGTCATCATCTGCTCGCACGGTGGCGAAACGCCGGAGTCGGTAGAAGCTACAAGAATTGCTCAAGCCAAAGGCTCACTCACCGTGACACTGACTCACAATGAGTCGTCAACGATTGCCGCTTTCGCTGATCATAATGTCGTGTACGAGTGGGGCGACGAGTCGAGCGTCGAGAACAATCCAATGGCAATAACGCTGTCGCTGTGTCTCGAGGTTTTGCAGCAGGTGGAAGGTTATCGGCATTACGAAGATTTTCGGAACGCCTTGCAACAGATCGACGCTGTCGTTGCAGCGGCGCGCGGCAAGGTGCGGGAGCGAGTTGAAACATTTGCCGAGACCTATCAGAGCGAGAAGCTGTTCTATATCTTGTCGAGCGGCGCGAGCTATGGGCACGCCTATGGTTTTGCAATCTGCTCGTTAATGGAAATGCAATGGCTGCATGCGAGCGCGATTCACTCGGGTGAATTCTTTCACGGTCCTTTCGAAATCACCGACAAGCAAACGAATTTTATCGTGCTGGTCAACGGGGGGCGTACCCGACCGCTGGATGAGCGAGTGATCGCGTTTCTTGAACGTTACGCGGAGAGATATGAAGTCGTCGACGCTCAGGAACTCGGTATCGGCGTGCTGGCCGAGTCCGTCGTCGATTATTTTAACCCAGTGCTCTTTTACAGTGTGCTCTGCGATTATCGGGAAGCACTGGCGAAGATTCGTGATCACCCACTCGAGACGCGCCGCTATATGGGCAAAGTGGCATACTGATTTCGATGACCGGAGCCGCGCCTTGAACGTTATTGGTATCGGCGACAATGTCGTCGACGACTACATTCACATCCGGACGATGTTCCCTGGCGGCAACGCGCTCAACTTTTCGGTATACGCGTCGATGTTAGGCTGCGACTCTGCTTATCTTGGCGTTTTTGGAAGCGATGCGGCGGCCGATCACGTGCAACAAACGCTCGCCCAAACAGGCGTGGATACTTCCCATTGCCGCCGTGAGGACGGTCCCAACGGCCGGGCGATTTTGAGCATCGAAGATGGCGAGAGAGTCTTCATTTCATCCAACGAAGGTGGCGTTAGCAAATCCATACCGATGGAGTTCGTTTTCGACGATCTCGACTACTTGAATACGTTCTCGATCATGCATACAAGCGC
The DNA here is from genome assembly GCA_964462665.1 of uncultured Woeseiaceae bacterium. Taxonomy (GTDB): domain Bacteria; phylum Pseudomonadota; class Gammaproteobacteria; order Steroidobacterales; family Woeseiaceae; genus UBA1847. The sequence continues at coordinate 3,426 of CAYWYT010000125.1, forward strand.
GTACAGCTATCTGGATGACCACCTTGCCCGACTGCAATCACTGCCCTCCCTTATCAGCTACGACTTTTCGGATGACTTTGACGCCACACAAGCCCTCTCCCTTTGCCGCTTCGTCGACATCGGTTTCTTCTCGTGCGCCGACTGGACCGAAGCGGCGAGCATGGACCTCCTCGAGAAAGCTGTGAGCCGCGGTTGTAGTCTCGCGGTGGCCACTCGCGGTCCGCACGAGGCCATTCTGTTCGACGGCCAATCGTGGTTTAGACAGGCGCCGCACACTGTGACCCCAACAGACACGCTGGGTGCGGGAGATGCATTCATCAGCGGATTTCTGGTCTCCTTTGTCGGTGGCAAAGCCGACTCCGGCGTACGGCGGGGCTCTTTGATTGAGAGCTCGCTCGAGCGAGCAGCCGCATTCGCTGCAGAGGTTTGCCAGCTGCAGGGTGCTTTCGGACACGGGTTAAGCTATTGAGGTTGGAGCTTCCCCATACGTATGTACTCCTGTTTGTCATGATCATACTGGTCGCGGCCCTGACATGGATCGTACCGAGCGGCGTATTCGAGCGACAGGAGTTGCTGACGGCAGACGGGCATGCTGCGAGCACTGTCGTTCCGGGGACATTCCAAACGATCGATAAGGTTACGGACGACCGCGATTTAAGACAGGGGCCATTCGACGTTCTTAGTGCCCCTGCCAAGGGCATCGTGCATGCAGCGGACGTCATCGCTTTTGTGCTGCTGCTGGGCGGTGTGTTCGGCATTATCACGCGCACCGGCGCGCTCGATCGCGGGCTGCACGTCCTCGCGACAACGCTTGCGGATAAGGGCATGTTTGTTATACCGATAATGATCACGCTTCTCAGTCTCGGCGGATCTACCTTCGGTATGAGCGAGGAGGCACTCGCCTTATATCCGGTCGTAATTTCGTTAATGTTCCTGCTGCGCTTCGACTCGATGACAGCAGTATTGATATTGTTTCTTGGCACGCAAGCCGGATATATCGGTGCCACCATCAATCCGTTCTCGGTGTTACTCGCACAGGCGATCGCCGGCATACACGGTAATCCGCTACTTTGGCTGCGCGCAATCGCCTGGGTTGTTTTCACTCTTTTGGCGATCGTTTACACGATGTGGTACGCGCACGGAGTCCGGAAAAATCCTGAGTCCTCCGCTGTCTTCAGCTCTGACAAGGAGCTGCGGTTGACGTTCGTGGGTTCTGACAAAGATCACCCAAATTTTTCCAATTCCGATCGCATCATTCTCTCTACTTTCATTGTTACCTTGGCGACGATCAGTTGGGGCCTGTTAGCACGCGGCTGGTACATGGCCGAGATCGGTGCGGCCTTCCTGGCGTGCGGACTCATTTCTGGTGCGGTTGCGAAAATGGGCCCCAGCAAGATAGCCGAACACTTTGTCGATGGTTGTAAGGAGTTTATCTATGCCGCGTTCATCATCGGGCTTGCACGTGGAATTCTGATCGTCGCAGAACAGGGCATGATCATCGATACGATTCTGAATAGTCTGAGTGACTTTCTGAGGAGTGTACCGACCTACGCTTTCACAACCCTTAACCTGCTGGCGCACAATATTGTTACTTTTTTTGTTCCGTCATCGTCTGGAGAGGCGGCGTTGACGATGCCGGTTCTCGCTCCGCTCGGAGACCTCGTCGGGGTCAATCGTGACTCCCTGGTGCTCGGCTACCAGTTCGGCAACGGACTAACAAATCTCATATCCCCGACAAACGGGCTTCTGCTGGCCGGACTCGCAATCGCAAGAATCCGTTTCAGCCAATGGTTCAAGGTCATATGCCCCTTTTTCCTGATTGCCTGGTCACTTGCAGCGGTTCTTGCCTGGGTCTCTGCGTACGTATGACACCTGCATGCTACTAGCGTGGGATACAGTCATATTGCTGCATCTCCATGTCCGGCCTCCAATCCATCAGCCAGCTCCCCAATACCGGCTCACTAAAGCTAGAGCGGTCAGAGACAGTTAGCTCGTATGCCATCTGGGTTCCGTCTTCATTGAGCTCAAAGCGCTCGTGCATTTCGACGGATTCGCTTTGTGGAATTTTCGCCGTATCGTCAAAATAGGGCCAGTTAACTCGGGATGTATTAACCACCAGCACAGCATCTTCCCAGTGCCCCACCGAATAGCCCTGCGCGGAAGCTGGCTGATCTTGCTGCTCGGCGTCGGAATTCATATGAATCGTACGGACGACATCAAAGAACTCGATGCGGAGACGAATATTGCCGTCTTCCTGCTCAACCAGATCGATTGGATGTGGGGGCGAGAGGCGCATAGAAGCTGGCATGCCCGGCACTGTGCATTCTATATTGGGATCATCAGCCTCAGTCCAATTTTCCAAATGCGCGCGAGCCGAATCCGTCATGGGAAGTTCTCGCGAAAAGCCTCCTGCTCTGGCGCGCATCCATACTCGAAATACTCCCTGCGCCTTGCCTGCCTCCGTATCAACGGTCGTCAACAGCTGCTCGACATCGACACCGCCGAATCCAACGTTTTCTTCAGCTGCCCATCTAGGCTCTGGATTACCCCTAAAACGAATCTCTTTGCCGCTGGGCAACAGGATGTTGGTAACTGATATGACGTGCTTGCGCCTCTTTGAGGTGTTGCCCGCTACACGGACGTGGTCACCTACCTCAACAAGTCCAGCATCCAGACCACGTCTGGACATCGTATTGATATCCTGCGCCTCGATTTCCCAGAAAACCTCGCTGCCATCTGCATCTGTAACTTGAAGTACCAATTCAACATGCGGATTGCGCCAGCTAACTTTTACAACTACGCCCTGCAACTCGTGGATATTGTCACGATCAAATTCCGCCATTGAGTGATGCGCAGAGGCGCACTGCGCAAAGAAGAAAGCAATCAACAGGCCAATACTTCTGTACATCGTTAGTTAGCTCCTATCTCATTTAGACAATTCCACGCAGAAAGCTAGCACATTTCCGACACGCGAATTTTCCATCAATAGACATCAGCCGTGGCAACTACGTATTGAATGGCGACGTCCGCAGACTACGATCGATGCCAATACTCCTCGCATTTATGCAACAACGCATGGTCAACCGACTCTTCAAAATACGCAATCGCTTTGACGAATCCGCGTCCAAAGAAAAGTTGGACCTGCTTCAGTCACTGGACACAGTCGAAGCGCTAAAGTGTTCCGATCTTGAGCACCTGCACGCGGCACTGTGTTTCGTGCGGGCATTCCCTGATACAGCTGCACACTGCCGGCTGGCGCAGTCGCAACTTGATTCCTTCGAAGACCGTATTCGCAAGATTCCGGCGAACTTGCGTTCAGGGCTCTGGGATAGCGGCATTTCTGGATCGTCTATCCATTATTGTTTTTCTTATGAGGTTGCAAGCTGGTTGGCGAGACGTGTACCCAATACCGTTTCGATTGACTGGGACGCTATAGAAAATACTGAGCGTCTTGATGAATTACTGGAGCATCTGCTGTTGCCGGCCGAGGAAGACTATTTCAACAGCGGCTATGTAAGCATCAAAGAATGGATCGATCTGGCTGCGTCTGGCACAGACAATACAGATTTTGACTGGTTGTTCGCACAGTTGAGAGAGAAGCGCCTCATTCCCATTTGGTCACAAATGTATAACGCTGCCGAGTTGCCATTGGTCTGGGATCTGCGTGACGCGGCCGTGTCCAAGACTCAAAATGCTGCGCCCTTGCGTCGGATTTCAGCGCGTAGCAGTGGCATGCGTAAACCCTGTCGTAACGTGAAGCAGGAAGTCTTACGACCGCTAGCCTCACTGCAAAGATTGTCGACGCGTGCTGGATCAAAACTAATTGATGTGGCGATGGCGTCATTGGCTGTGCGTTATCGGGAAACCTTTCACTTCAACTTCGCCAACCCCAAAGAAGTATATCTTGCAGATATCGGTGCGGGCGTCTCGATTG
>CAYWYT010000126.1:0-7346 GCA_964462665.1 uncultured Woeseiaceae bacterium
ACTGCAGCGGCGACACCGAGTTTACGCCAGGATCGCAGTTTCGTTACGGCAATGCCGGATTCTCAATCCTCGGTGCGATCGTCGAAAAAGTCACTGGCGAGACATTCGGCGACGCTGTTGCGCATCAGATCCTGCAGCCACTGCATATGCAAAACTCCGGTCAGGTTAGAAAGGATTTGGTGATAGACAAACGTGCCACCGGCTATGAGGTTTCGCTCGACGGATTCCGCCCGGCAGCACCAATTCACAAACCCCTTTTTGCAGCATCCAATATGTATACGACGGTGGACGATCTCGTTTTGTACGATCGAGCGTTAAGCGGTGATAGTCCGATTTCCGAGTTCGCCAAAGACGTTCTTTTCGACTCTCGTGAGGGTGCTGTGGATGGCACGTTTGCGTATGGGTGGAGCGTCGGGGAGTCGAACCTGGACGGCGATATTGAGGCGCGGCGCTACGTGGCGACAAGCGGCGAGATCAATGGCTTCAACGCAACTATGGTGCGGATACCGGACGACAATCATCTCATCATACTGCTCAATAACACGGGCGAAACTGACCTTTCCGCAATGGCGGAGAATATTTTGCGAGTGCTGTACGACTTGACGCCGAAAGACGTGGAGCGACGTTTACGGGATGTGTTCTACCGGATGCTGCAACGAGAATCGCTGGATGCAGCAATTGAGTTCTATCGTGAACAACGAGAGAAAAGTCCGCGCGACTACTTATACTTTCCGTGGCCGTTGCGAATATTGACAGGACAATTGATGAACGATGGTCGTTACGATGACGCGGTTGCGGTCCTTGAATTGAATCTCGAGACCAACCCTCAAGATGCGAAATCCATCGAAAAGCTCGAAGAAGCGCGCCTACGATCGGGTAGCAAGGCGCCGAATGATTAGCAAATGTCGAAACGCGTTACTCGTCCCAACTGAACACGTCTTCGAGACCCACACCAAACGCCTGCGCAATTCTGAACGCACTTTCCAGCGAAGGTGAATAGCGCCCTTGTTCGATCGCGATGATGGTTTGTCGAGTTACGCCGATAGCATCGCCCAACTCAGCCTGAGTCATTGAGCCATGTTTATCGCGTAGCGCGCGTACGTGGTTTGAAATTGGAGGCCGGCGAGCCATGTTCTAAACGAAAACTCTGTAGAACAAGATTCGAAAAACGTACTCTGCCAGCTGACTGATCATGAGGCTTGCAAACACGCCGTAGAAGAGGGCGTCGCCACTATATGAGTAGAGATACGCGCCGAGTGATAGCAACACTCCCGCTCCGAATAGATAGCCGGAGAGGTGACTCGCGCGATGAAAAATAGCTTTTTCTCGCTCATCCAAAGGTGCATTGGCTTCTTTGGGCCCAAGAACTGCAATCGCAATATGGCCTACGATAGCGACAACAACCAAGATTATTGTGTATAGCACCAGGGTCGGCATGAATGGTGGCGCTAACTGGCCAATTTCCGCTGTAATTGTTTTGACGACACCGAAATAATACAAACCGCCTAGTACGAGTGATACCGACATCACCCAAGCAGACTTCTCCTGAAAGGCCATATTCTGAATCCTTGATGTTAAACATTATTAACATCAATAATATGGACTTCAATCTACCATGTCAAACTTTTTTGACATCCACTAAAGATCGCCCCACAGCGTTTCAGCAATAGTTATCGCGGCGATGGCTGCCGTTTCAGTACGCAAGACACGTGGGCCGAGAGACACCGCCGTGAATCCCGATATCTCGGCGTCTTCGTATTCGTTGTCACTGAAGCCACCTTCGGGGCCAATTAACAAACACACTTTTGTCTGCGGTGCTTTGAGCGATGCCATGGCTGTGGTGGCATTGGGTTTCAGAATCAAGTCGACATCGGTCTCACTGGTCTTCGAGCCGAACCAGTTCTTGAGCGGCATCGGCTCGTCGATCAGCGGCGGTCGTGTTCGGCCGCTTTGTTCACAGGCGCTCTCGGCAATTTTTTGCCAATGCTCGCGACGTTTGCTGGCACGACTACCCTCGAGCTTCACCATGGCGTACTCCGTGAGCACCGGTGAAATTCGTTTTACGCCGAGCTCGGTAGCCTTTTGAACAACAAGGTCCATGCGTTCGCCGCGAGAAACGCCTTGCACGAGATGCAGCTTGAGCGGCGATTCAGTCGCCGTAACAACTGCGGCGCCAACGGCGATTTCCCCGTTGGACTTGCCGATACTCGTGAGTTTTGCCTCGAATTCGCCGGACCCGGCGCTAAAAATCGTCAATGCATCGCCCGGCCGCAGGCGCAGCGCGCGCCCAAGATAGTGCGCTTGCTCTTTATCGAGCTCCAGGTCCTGCCCGGTTTGCAATTCCGAGCGAATAAAAAGTCTGGTTAATGCCATCAAACGTGACTATCGTTGTTCCATCCGAGCAGAGCAAGTATTGAGCAAGTCCGTGTTTGAAATCGATCATAATCAGGGGCTCGTAGAGTCCGCAAGAAACTGCGCAAGCCCGAATCAGGACGCGCGACCTGAAGGTGTCGATGTGGATCTGGTGGTCTTGCATGGCATCAGCCTGCCACCTGGAAAATTTGGTGGGTCCGAAATCGAGCAATTGTTCACAAACACCCTCGACTGGGACAGTCATGCCTATTTTGATGAGATTCGCGGCATGCAGGTGTCCGCACACCTGTTGATTCGTCGTGATGGCGAGCTTGTACAGTTCGTAGCATTCGGCGCGCGCGCCTGGCACGCCGGTGAGTCCTGTTTTCAGGGCCGCAAGAGATGTAACGATCATTCGATTGGCATTGAGCTGGAGGGCGAGGATGATCTTGCCTACGACGACAGGCAATACAACACCCTGATTCCGCTACTTGCCTCGATGTTGCGAGCTTATCCGGGTCTTTCTGCCAGGCGAATCGCTGCCCATTCGGACATATCTGTCGGTCGAAAAACCGATCCGGGTCCTGCTTTCGACTGGCTTCGATTGTATGATGGGCTCAGCTGCGAACTTTCACCGGAAGAAACCGACACACCATGAATCTGATCGCTTTATTACTCGGCCTAATCGTTGAACGTCTGGCGACCAAGCTTTTTCATCTGCGGCGCCTGCCGTGGCTCGATCGTCTGATCGATGCTGGGTTTCGTCGCATACAAAAGCTGGCTGCGTGGCCAGCCTTGATTCCTGTCATTCTGCTCGCTCTGTTATTGGTATTGCCGGTTGCAGCAATTTCGCTCGCGCTCGGCGATCGCGTCCTCGGCTTGCCGTATGTGGTGTTCGCAATCTTCGTCTTGTTCTTCTCTTTCGGGCCCAAAGACATTGGTGAAGACATCGACGAATATTGCAGTGCGCTCGAAAATGGCGATAAAGAGCGTGTCGAGGAGATGGCGAGAGCCATCGTTGAGGGCGAAGTGCCGGACGACGAGTTGGAGTGCATACTCAAAGTTGAAGAGGCCGTGTGCGTGCACGCGAACAATCGCTTGTTTGCCGTCATTTTCTGGTTTGTCGTACTCGGCTTACTGGGCCCGCTTGGTCCGCTGGGCGCGTGGGCCTACCGCGTCACTGATCTAATTCGCCGCCGAGCTGTCGCTACGGTGATCACGGATGAAGGCGCCGACAGCACCGCGGCGCTGCTCCGAGATGCAGCACTTCTCTTACATGGTTGGCTGGCCTGGGTTCCGGCGCGCCTGACATCACTCGGCTATGCAGCAGCAGGCCATTTCGATGCCGCTCTCGGCGCCTGGCGCGCACCTGGCGAACAACAGGACGCGAGCTTGCCCGAGTACAACGAGAAGTTACTCGCGCGAGTGGGAGTGGCAGCACTTGCACTAACGGCAGACGATGACGAAAGCCTCATCGAGCGCGGTGTACGCGGTGCTACTGCTGCCAATCGGCTCGTATTCAGGTCGCTGGTGATCTGGGCAGTTATCATTTCGGCGATGACTTTGTATGGCTTTACGCAGTGACCCAACGGGCCTTGCTCGTTGTGGCCGCATGCGGCCTGTTTGCTTGCACCGAAACGCCGCAGCCTGAGCCGCCACCAGCCGTTTACTCACGCATTGTTTCGCTCGCGCCGAATCTGACCGAGCTCGTGTTCGCCGCCGGGGCTGGCGACACGCTGGTAGGCGTAAGCGCCCACTCCGATTATCCGCCGGCGGCTCTGGAACTGCCCATCATCGGCGATGCGTTTACCGTGGATCAGGAGCAGCTCGCGTTACTGCAACCGGATGCATTGCTGGTTTGGGAAAGCGGTATTCCGAAGCATGTGGTGGAAGATTTTCGGCGCGTCGGTTATCGGGTCGAAATTATTCGCTCACGTAGTTTGCAGGATGTGGCGCTGGCATTGCGTCGCATCGGCGAGCTCACCGGACACCAGACTGATGCAAATGCGGCAGCCGACGCATTTCTTGCGGACCTGCATGCACTAAGAGAGCGCTACGCCGATGCAGCCGCTGTGAGTGTTTTTTATCAGGTCTATCAGCGGCCGTTGTATACGATCAATGGCGAGCACTATGTGAGTGAGCTCATCGAGGTCTGTGGTGGACAAAACATATTCGCAGACCTTGATTTACTCGCACCGGCGGTTTCAGTTGAAGCGGTCATCGAGCGTAACCCCGAAGTCATGTTGGCGAGTACGGATGCCGGCGATAATGCGTTCGGCGAATGGCAACGCTGGCCAAATATGAAGGCCGTTAGTTCCGGCAATCAATACATCATGCCTGCGGACGAAATAGGTCGTGCCACACCGCGATTAATCGGCGCTGGCGAGGCGGTGTGCGACGCCTTGCAGACGGCACGGAACAAGCGCGCTGCCAACTGAGATTGGAATTCGTCTCGCTGCCGCGAAAGCGGTTGCGGTCAGACTAGCGTTCTCGATTCCATAGCACTTCCTCGCCGTTTTCGGCGCGTGCGAGAACCCGTGCGATAACGAACAGTAAATCCGAGAGCCTGTTCAGATAGCGCACCACTTCTGGACGAACGGTTTCCTCTGTCGACAGTGTTATCGTGCAGCGTTCCGCACGCCGCACGACCGTGCGCGCCAGATGGCACGCGGCTGCAGCTTCGCCACCGCCGGGCAGGATGAAGTTTTCCAGCGCGGGCAGGTCCTTGTTAAGTTCGTCTAGCTCAGCTTCAAGGCGGTCGATAAATGGGTCGTCGATCGCACTGTAGCCGGGAATACATAGCTCGCCGCCAAGCTCAAACAGGTCGTGTTGCACCTCGGTAAGGATCCTGGCGATGTTGTCCGGGACCGATTTGCACGCCAGTACCACGCCGATAACGCTGTTCGCCTCGTCCGCCGTACCGTATGCCTCGACGCGCAGGCTGTCCTTGGCGACGCGAGAGCCGTCCCCCAGGCCGGTTGTGCCATCGTCACCGGTACGTGTGTAGATCTTGCTCAGTCTTTTGCCCATGTGCTTCGCTTCAAATTCGGCAGAGTATCTTAATCCATTCGGCCGGCTCCGGCTTGTTTCTTCTGCGACTAGCCGCCATAGTTGCGCGCGTGAATGATGACGAGAAATCAGAGTTTCTGAGCGCTGCGTTGGACGCTGCAAGTGCGGCTGCCGAGATTAGTCGTTCCTACTTCAACGGCAACTTTACGGTCACGACCAAGGTAGATCTGACGCCAGTGACGCAGGCCGATGTCGAATGCGAGCACGCCATTCGGGATCTGATCCTCGGTCGCTTTCCAACGCACGGTTTTTACGGCGAAGAAACCGGCAAAACCCAACAAGATGCCGAATATCTGTGGCTCGTTGATCCAATTGACGGCACCAAAGCCTTCGTTCGGCAATATCCGTTTTTCTCAACGCAGATCGCATTGATGTACCGACACGAGATAATTCTCGGTGTGTCCTCTGGAACTATGATGAACGAACTGGCATATGCAGAGAAAGGCTGTGGGGCCTGGCTAAACGACGAACCGTTACAGGTGAGCGATATTGCCGACCCGGACCGTGCCGCCGTATCGACCGGCAACATTGGCTCGTTGGCGAAAAGTGCCGGCTGGAACAAACTGGGCGCGGAGCTCGCGCGCGCCGACAGAACACGTGGGTATGGTGATTTCTATCATTATCATTTGCTGGCCGCCGGCAAGATCGAGGCGGTTATTGAATCCGACGTCAATATCCTGGATATCGCAGCACTTTCAATCATCGTGCGCGAGGCGGGCGGTGTTTTTACCGATCTCAATGGCAATAGCCCAAATCTGGAAACGCGCTCCGTACTGGCCGCAAATGCTGCGCTGCATGCGCACTATCTGGGCGCCCTGACGGGATTCGTGGACTGAAGAAGTTAGGCGTTGCCGGCGACAAAGAGTTTGTGACCACGCCAGACAACTGATTCCATTGGCGTTGCGAAGAGCTCGCCGAGCCGCTCTTCGCTCAAGATTTCTTTGCTGGGACCCAGTTCCCATCGCCCATCGCCGAACAGCAACAAGCATCGATCGGCAAATCGAACCGCAAGATTGATGTCGTGAATGGTCGCGATCACTCCGGCACCAGCGTCCGCCGCCGCGCGAAAAATACGCATCGCATCCAGTTGGTGCTGCGGGTCCAGATGATTGGTGGGTTCGTCGAGTAAGTAGATCTCGGGTTGTTGCGCCAGTACCTGGGCGATAGATAGTCGGCGTCGTTCGCCACCGGATAGGGTCAGAACATCGCGTTGTGCAAGATCGGTCAGTCCCATCGTGTCCAATGCGCGGTTTGCGATCGCGTAATCTTCAGTACTTTCCCAGCGCAGCTTGCCGATGTGCGGATGCCGACCGATTAGCACCGTATCGATGACGGTCGCAGGGAAAATGTCTTCGACGTCCTGCGGTAGCAATGCGAGTTGCCGCGCGACAGCCGCGCGCGGTGAGCTTTGAATGTCGCTCTCGCCGATGCGCACGTTACCTGCGTCCGCGTCGCGCAATCCTGCCAGCGTCAAAAGTGACAGCGTTTTACCAGCGCCATTCTGACCGAGCACGGCGATGAGTTCGCCGCGATGCAATTCGAGACTCAATGCGTCGACTAACAAGCGTCCCGGCACACTGACGCGTATATCGCTACACGACATGAGTTGCTGTGTATTCTCTGCGGTCACAATGCTAATCCGCGAGGTTGATTTCGCTGGCTGTCAGCGGTCCGATCACGGCGTACTTGAGACTCTTGGGAATGACCGCATCATCTGCGGCCAGGGCAATTCTGCCGCCCATGATTTCAGCATTTTTCTGCGGATAAAGTGGTGACCTGAGCGGGTCTGCGAGCCCATCGGGCGGTATTGGTTGGCCGCTGCTGGGGTCATACTTGTCTGTGGCGCCCAGTGTGTGCAGGAACTCGTGCGCAATAATGACGTTATTCGTGCCGCGATGACGACGACTCGCGTAGGCATTCACAAT
>CAYWYT010000127.1:0-7248 GCA_964462665.1 uncultured Woeseiaceae bacterium
TGCAGATACAGTTGGAGGGAAGTCACCGGCGTTTTGAGTTATGGGTTTAGAGATAGTTAAAAGTTAAAAGCGAATTTGTATCATCTGATAGGGGATTCATAGCCATCTCATGATCATATTGACAGCAACCTGCTAGATTATGATAAGCCTCTTCATTTCCACTTAGTTTTTCAGTATCATATCCAGAAGCTGCAATCGCTTTGTGAATAGCCATTGCATCTGATTTTGTGTCATCAAATGACACACAATTCATTTCCTCTTCCTATGGTAAAAGTAAGCCCGTGACCTTCAATTCCTTCCGGATGATTTGTCTTTAGGATAACATAGGCTGCAGAATAATCGGGATCAGGATTCATCGCGTCAGATCCATCAAGTGACTTACTAGTGGGAAAACGAATATCTTTTGTGACTATATCAGTAATAATAATATCCTTCTTCATTTTAATTTATTTGTTTCAACGATTGAGCTATAAAGGTTTTGTAATTCCGGATAATTTTCATCAGTATCTCCAAAAAATGCACGTTGATTTTGTAATTCAATTTTCATTTCAGCAATTATAACTGTATACTCCTTATTATCATACTGATTATGATTTTCACCTGGATCTTTTTCCAGATCATAAAACTCCCAGGCCGGTTCAGATGTCTCTTTAGAAACGCCTGTCATATCCAGAGGCAGGCCGTAAAAAAATGCCAATTTATATCGGTGATTTCTAATTCCGAAATGTCCAGGACGTACAGGTGCATGTTGCCAGTATCTATAGTATGCTGTTTTTCTCCAGTTTTTAGGTGTTTCGCCCATAAGATTTTTTCTAAAACTCTTTCCTTGAACAGAAGAAGGGAGTTTAACACCGGCATAATCAGCAAATAAGGCTGGGAAATCTATATTCAAAATAATATCATCAATTCTTTTACCAGCAGGAATCTCCTTTGGATACCTTATAACAAAAGGCATTTGCAAGGATTCTTCATAAATTAATCTTTTGTCAAAAAAACCATGTTCGCCCAAGAAATACCCTTGATCGGCTGTGTATATAACAATTGTATTGTCAGCTAAACCAGTAGTTTCAAGATAATCGAGTAGTCTACCAATATTATCATCAATGGCTGCTCCCGAGCGCATAAAATCTTTAACTAATTTTTGATAGGTATATTTTCGCGTTGCTATGCTATCCATACCTTCTGTGCTAAATGGTAATCCAGGATATTTACACCACCATTTATCAGGGTCTTTGGAGGCTTGTTTCCAACGCCATTCCAAATTATCTAATTTTTGACCAACAAAACTTCTTCCAGTAGTTTCCGGTGAAAAATCTAATAAAGATTGTGGTTCCGGAATTTCAATATCCTTATAAAGATCTTTGTGTCTATCCGGGTAATCAAAAGGTTCATGTGTTGCTTTAAAATGAGTCATCAACATAAACGGTTTAATTTTATCAATACTATCTAACCAACTCAAGGATAGATCAGTTATAACATCGGTTGAAAACCCTTTATGAATATCCCACTGATCTGACGGTTTGTCAAAATTGGCTTTTGTTCTTAATATTGGATCCCAATACCTGCCTTGGTCGTGTAAGATATTATAATAATCAAATCCTGAGGGTTCTTTTTTTAAATGCCATTTTCCAATAATAGCGGTTTGATAACCGTTACGCTGAAGCAGTTTGGCAATGTTTAAACTATCAGGGCTTAAGGCATCAGACAAAGTATAAACACCATTTTTATGACTAAATTGACCTGTTAAAATTGCAGCTCTGCTGGGTACACAAATTGAATTAGTGCAAAACGCATTGTTTAATACTACTCCTTCATCTGCTAATCTGGATATGTTAGGTGTTTTAACATGATCTTTAAGTACACCGCCATAAATACCCCATGCTTGTGATGTATGATCATCAGACATGATAAATAAAATATTCGGAGGCACGACTTCATTAGTTTTTGTCTCGGTCTTGCAAGAAATTGAGCTTGAACTAATAAACAATAAGAGGGCTATATTCTGTAATAGTTTCATAATTATTCAATAATGATTTCGTCTATAAATATCCAGGCATCGTTTCCTGCGCCTTTATGATCATTAGGGCATTTTCCAATATTTTTAATTTTAATTTTTAAATACCTGAATGTAAATGATTGGTTAATAGTTAGCATCCCTTTAAAAGAATTTTCCTCAGATGAATTGATTTCTTGAACTACCTGACTTGAATTCGTAAATAATTTTCCATCTAACGAACCGGTTATTTCTAACATTATTGGTTTAAATATCCAATTGCCGGGATCGTGTAAAAAACCACAGGAAATTTTTTTTATGGATTTTGATTCTTTTAAATCAATCACGAATTCGAGATCCTGTCTTTCTTGTCCAATCCATTGACCGCTACTATAGTCAAGATATCCTCGTTTACCATCTAATAAAATTTCTATGTTCTTATACTTTCTATGTAATGGTAAAGTATTAATTATTGATCCTTGAATTCCAAGATTTGAAACTCGCTCAATTTTTTTTGGTATATCTTGTTCAGAACCGAATTCCCAGTTTGAGTACAAATCACTAAGTTCTTCAACAATAGCAGGATATTGTGAAGACAAATTTTTCATCTCAGAAACATCAGCTTCCAAATCTGATAAAAAAAGCACATCTTGTTCTAAGTCTAAGGCTCCTTTATGAGAAGTGTCTTTTGGGTAGCCTATAAGTTTCCATTTACCATGGCGGACTGCCCATTGATTTCCATATTTCCAAAACGTTGTTTTTCTTGTCGACTTTTCATTCGGATCTGTAAGAATTCTTGTGAGATCAATGCCATCAATTGGAGCTTTCTTTGTCTTCAACCCACAAAGTGTGGTAAGAGTAGGCATCCAATCTGTATTCAAAAGGACCTCATTGCTAACAATGTTTTCCGGTAAGGTTCCTTTCCAGCTAATAATAGTTGGCAATCTTATTCCTCCCTCAAATAAACTGCTTTTAGCGCCGCGATAGGGTCCTGAATCCCCGCCGCCATTAAACGCTCTGACTTCTGTTGAATACCCATTATCAGATTGATAAACAATGATTGTATTTTCTCTAATGCCTAATTTATCCAATGTGTCTAACAAAAAACCTATTCGTTCATCAATGGTTGATATAAATGCGGCATAATCACCTCTCGGTTTTTGAGCATCTTTGTAATGATCCCGCCACTTTTGAGTAGGTTGGTAGGGGTAATGAGGCATGTTAATGGCATAAAACATAAAAAAAGGTGACTCTTGATTTTTTTTAACAAACTGTTCAGCTTTGTCCGCCATTAGATCAGGGAAATATTGACCTTCATAAAAAACCTCCTTGCCATTTTCATATAGATCGTGAATATTGGGTCCTTCCCAATAAAAATAATGTGAATAATTGTCTATACAACCTCTTAAATGTCCAAAGGAATAATCAAACCCCTGGGAATTAGGACTGCTTTCTTCACTCATTCCTAAATGCCATTTTCCGATATGACCTGTGGCATACCCATTTTCTTTAAATAACTCGGCCATTGTATATTGTTCGGCCCGTAAGCCATGTGACCCAGGTTGGGCAGAAGTATTACCGGAAACGCCAGTTCTTTGGGGGTAGTTTCCCGTAAGCAAAGCAGCACGTGATGGAGCACAAACGGGCGCGGCTACATAAGCTTGCGTAAAGCGAATCCCTAATTTAGCTAAACCGTCCAACTTAGGAGTATAGATGTCTTTTGCACCATAACTACCGAGGTCAACAGCTCCCTGATCGTCTGTATAAATAACAATTACATTTGGTTTTTGAGGATTTTGACCCCATAAGGTCATTACGATTAACGAATAACATATAGTAATTAAGCTTGTAACTATTTTTTTCATATTAGTTCAAATAAAGATATGTATTAGTGTCATTTTTTTGAGTTATACCAGGTGTACTTCTCCCGTTCTTTAAATATGATTCCATTAGTTTGCTTAACTTTTTTACGACTTCAGGATGCTTATCGACTAAATTCTGTTGTTCTTTTATATCTGAGTCTAAATCATATAATTGTAATGGAGGAAGGTTCAATTTTATCGCTTCTTTAGGAGTTGGATAAGACCAACCCCCGGACCCTGGGGCAAATATTAATTTCCATTTCCCTTGACGAATAGCAAAGGCACCATCAACAGAATGATGTACTGTTGCTTCTCTTATGGTTCTTAAGGGCTGTTCAGTAATTATTGGATAAATATTATAACTATCTTCTGCTGAGTTTTGTGGTAGCGAGTCGCCCACAATTGCGGCAGCTGTTGCCAGAAAATCAGTTAGACAAATTGTTTCATTCGATATTGATGCTGCTTTAATATTCTTTGGCCATTTTATAATAAAAGGTATCCGATGACCACCTTCAAAAATATCAGCTTTATGACCTCTAAAATGATAATTAGAAAAATGCCCTAGAGCTTCTAATTCCTTAAAATCGGCCATTGGTGAACTGCCGTTATCGCTCGTAAATACTATTATCGTATTTTCTTCAATATTGTTTTCACTAACAGCTTTCATAATTTGTTTTACTACATCATCAACCATAACTACAAAATCCCCATAGGCATTTGTATTACTTTTTCCTAAAAATTGCTCAGTTGGCAATATGGGAGTATGTGGTGCTGGTAATGGAAAATATAAAAAGAAAGGTTTTTCGGTCTTGGCTTGTTCGTCAATGTAATTAATTGCTTTTTTAGTCAGATGAGGTAGTACATCAGCATGCTCAAAATCATTTCCTATCGGTCCGGTTCGCCAAAACCCTTTACCGGTCGTTGCTTGGATAGTATCAATTTTTATGGCAGTAACCTGATCGTTATTTATATAAAGATAAGGGGGGATATCAAGGGATGCACTAATCCCATAAAATTCGTCAAATCCAATAGCTATAGGAGTATTTTTAATAGGTGACTTTAATTGAATACCACCAGAACTATCTTGAGCCCAATCTAAACCTAAATGCCATTTTCCGATACAGGCTGTATTATATCCATTCTTTTTTAAAAGAGAAGCTACTGTATATCTATTCTTGTCAATTAGCGGTTTATCATAACTCCAGAGAACACCATTTTTAAGTCGGGTTCTCCAGGCATATCTCCCGGTAAGGATGCCGTATCGCGTTGGTGTGCATACAGAAGAACCACTGTGAGCATCGGTAAAGGACATACCCTGATCGGCTAATGAATCGATAAATAAAGTTTTGATTTTTGAATTTGGATTAAAAGAAGAAATATCTCCATACCCTAGATCATCTGCCAATATATAAATAATATTGGGATGGGTTTTGCTTTTATTTACTCCATCTTTATTTTGCGTTTTACAGCAAATAAAGAGTAAAGACACAAAAAGAATAATAATATAATTTTTCAAATTTCAGAGTGTTAGATTATGATAGTTAAAATAATTAAAGTTAATATAACCATTATATGGTTTCGTATTGCGAATCGTAATTTATAAATTAATATCTAATTCATTTATAATTTTCGACGAAAAGTATGGTATAAAACACAAAGAGTTCAATGCAATTAAGGTGTCAATTAGAAATACTGTATAGTCATCTGTGATAGGATAAGAATTGTTTAACGAAATGGTTTTTAATTTTGCAGGAATCGAACTATATTTATGAATTAATAATCAAGCCCTGTTAGCTTAAATATCACAAATGATAAAAAATCAGTTAAATATAAGATCAATTATAAACGGAATATTGATCGTGATTTTTTTCTTCTGCATTAGTTGTAAAGATCATGAAAAAGAACAGTTATTAAAACCAAACATTATATACATCTTAGCAGATGATTTGGGCTATGGCGAATTAGGTGTATATGGTCAAAAAAAGATTCAAACACCAAATATTGACGCTCTCGCTGCCAATGGAATGTTGTTTACACAACACTATTCAGGAGCTCCGGTCTGTGCACCTTCCAGATATATGTTAATGACGGGTAAACACGCTGGTCATGCCCGAATCAGAGGCAATGATGAATGGGCATCAAGAGGTGAAGTTTGGGATTATGAAAAGGCCATAAATGATCCTAATTTAGAAGGTCAGAGACCAATTTTAAACAGTACGATAACTTTAGGAGAAATATTCCAGAACGCAGGTTACAAAACAGCGATCGTTGGTAAATGGGGACTAGGAGCACCCTTAACCGAAGGAGTCCCAAACAAGAATGGTTTTGATTTATTTTACGGATATAACTGCCAGCGTCAAGCGCATCAATTGTATCCTAAACATTTATGGAAAAACCAAGAAAAAGAATGGTTGAACAATTCTATTGTTGCCCCGGGTAGGGATAATAAACTAGAACTTGGAGCAGATTCTTTGCTATTGGAAAGTTATCAAAAATGGGAGCAAAATGATTATGCTCCCGAAAAGATGCAAAAAGAAGTACTTAATTTCATTGAGGAAAATAAAGAACAACCTTTTTTTATGTATTATGCATCTCCATTACCCCATTTACCCTTACAAGTTCCTTATGAATATGTAGATAAGTATGTGAAAATTTTCGGAGATGAAAAACCATATAACGGGAAGGCCTATTTTCCGAATCGGTATCCACACGCCGCTTATGCAGGGATGATTAGTTATTTGGATGATCAAGTGGGAGAAATTGTGACGAAATTAAAAGAATTAGGACTTTATGATCAAACGTTAATTATTTTCACGAGTGATAATGGACCAACATATACAGGTGGTGTGGATGCAGAATATTTTAATAGTGCTGGACCTTTTCTGAACAATTATGGCAGAACAAAAGGATTTACTTATGAAGGAGGGATTAGAGTGCCTATGATTGCCAGTTGGCCTGATAGAATTAAACCGGGGAGTAAAACAGACCATATTTCAGCTTTCTGGGATGTACTACCAACATTTGGAGAATTGTTGCAAGTTGAGGTGCCCAAAGACATTGATGGAAAAAGTTTTTTACCAACCTTATTAAATAAAGGAAACCAGATAAAGCATGATTTTTTATATTGGGAATTCCCTAGTTATAAAGGACAACAGGCAGTAAGAATGGGTGATTGGAAAGGAATTCGCAAAAATATTTTTAAAGGAAATATGACTATTGAGTTATATAATCTGAAGACTGATCCGACTGAATCCAATGACTTAGCTTCGGAAAATCAGGAAACGGTTGCCAAAATTGAAGCTATCATGAAAAATGAACATACAACGGCTGAAATTGAAAAGTTTAAAATAAAACAGTTAGGAGATATATAGGAGCTTTTAAAAATGGAAAAGT
>CAYWYT010000128.1:0-7203 GCA_964462665.1 uncultured Woeseiaceae bacterium
GTAAGGTCATCGTCTTCAACGACCGGGTATTGGTTGTACTGTTCTTGCGACAGCGAATTGAAGATATTCGCGTCCCGAATCGAGTAAACGCGATCGCTTGTGTTGTTATTCAAAGGGTGTGCACGATAACCACTGCCGATATTGATCGCGAGGAAGCGACGAGCCTGGACCTTGTCGGTGAACATGGCTACGTCGGGGGTCGAGTAGAATCGACGCGTGTCGGCTTCCGTTGGCGCGTTGAGTGCTTCAGCACCGAGACTGGCGATTACGCCGCCGGCAACCAACTTATCTGGAGCCTGGCCATTCTGGATATCGAAGCGCCATACCTGGCCGCCCAGGTCGGCCGCGTACATGCGGTCGGCAAGGCCGTCACCATTCAGATCGATCACGCGAATCTGGCTCGGAATAGAGCGTGTCATTTTCGGGAGATTCAAGTCTAAGCTGTCGCGGCTAGCGTTCCACAACTCTGCCCCGGTATCAAGGTCGAGCATGAATATTCCAGCACCCTCAACATCAGGATCTGTCGGATGCGCAGCAGTATCGTGCACGGTATCGTAGCCGCCACCGATGATCAGAACAGCGTCCTGCGCATTCGTTGCATCCTGACTGTTGATTTTGATTTTCGCGACCGTGGGCGGTGACCACGACTGTCCCGATTCGGGCAGTTTCTTGATCCACTTCACTGCTGGTTTCTTCGGGTCGGTTACGTCCAGCATGTAGTAATTTTCGCCACCACGACGCATGCCGAATGCAATGTAGACATAGTCTTTGCCGACCTCGATGACGCCATCCTTGTTGACGTCAGCGACGATGGGGACGATGTCGCCATCAAGTCCGTAACTCTTGTAATTAATGTTCTCATTGAAATACAGCTCGCGTAGTCGCGGTAGCATTTCTCGCGGAAGGAATGCCCAGAGTTCTTGGCCAGTGTTCGCATCAAACGCGTGCAAATAGCCGTCATTGGTTGCTGTATACAGAATGATGTCGTCGTTGCCACCGTCGTCGGAATATACGACTGTTGCTGGTTGCGCGTGCAGAGTGTCGCCCATCATATTACGTTGCGTTGTTTCTGGGTCGTTGTCATGGTCCTGCGTATCTTTGCCGCGCGCCCAATCGATTAATTCGTAAATCGTAGGCTCGCCAACGGCGCCGGTCAGCCCCATTACGCCATCACTGTATGCATTGACGTTGTCGGTCGAAAACTCGTTCGCAGCCAGCAATAAACTACCGTCAACATTATTCGTATAGACTTTGCGTGTCTCCGGGTCCGGCAAATTATTCGCAATACCGCCGTTATAAACATCCGCACCATCTGCTTTCGACTCACGGTTCCAGAAGTTACTCGCATTATCGCTGAAGTATCCGGTATCCGGGTCTACGGCATTGATGTTGTTCTGATCACGAACTTCGCCTTCTCGAAGAGAGTATTTCTTCATGTTGCCAGGCCAGTGAACCTCATCAGTCGCGCGAAATACTGAGACGTAGAGATCATTTAGGTGCTGCGTACGATTGAACGCATTCACTGCCACAGCCGGAGCTGTAAACGACACGTCACGGTCAAAAATATTCGTAACGATATCGGTCAACGCAGTGGTCAGCGTCTTGACGTCTGATGCCAGATAGTACTCGCCGCCGGAGCGCTCAGCCGTGGTCTTCAGCAACGGAAAATCTGCTGTGAAGCCGATGGTGTAGGTCGTTACGAACTGCCGGCCGGGCAAGTTTGGGTTGATATCTGTCTTTGACAGATACTCTGAAATATCATCGAGGCACGCACCGTGCACATTTCCACCATCGCAGCTGGTGCGATCGGTTGCATCTCTGTAGCCCGGAAGCAGCGGTACCTTAGCGTACGCACCGGTATCCTTGGTTGGCTCACCATCGGTCAATAACACGATGTAATTCTTCGAGCATGCGTAGTCGACCGGACGCTTATAGGTTGGCGAATTAACGGATACTAATGCGTCGGAATCGGTGGAAGAAAGACCGCCGTAATGGCGATTCATACCTTGCCAGTACAATGCAGACTCATACAGTGTCTCAGACAACGGCGTCCAGGTGTTGGCCGGAATGTTGTCGACAATTGTATTCGCTGCGGCTCGATTGTCGTCGAGATCTTTGAGGCCGTGAATTACAGGTCCACCCTCACTGTAATTAAAGCGCATGAAGCCGACGTTGACGTCGCTAACCGAGGCGAGAACATTTTTCGTTACAGCCTTGACGATATCTGTACGACGCATACTGGTGCCCGGTGGATTGTAGTACCAGTTTAGATAGTTGCTGTCGAAAATGGTGACCTGCTTGTTGGTCGGGCTACTGGTCCAGTCAACTTCTTTGTTTGCATTGTTCGTGTAGCGAGCCTTGTTGGAGCCTTTGCGTACGTATATGGCACCAGTTGGGTCCGAGTTCGAGCCGTGCTCGCCGGAGTCTCTTTTGCAATCAACGGCACTGCTCTGCAGTGTCTTTGAAGGCTCGCGCCATTTCCATTTGTTGTTGCGCTTGAAGTACATCGCCATGGTATCGGTATAGGAACCTGCGGCACGCGCTTGAGCGACACCACTGTCACAGTAGAAAGCGGATTTGTTGAATTTGAAGTCATCGCCACAGCTTGGGATTGATGATGTCGTCGACCAGTAGTATTTGCTTGTGTCACAAGGCCCGGAATAATCATTGGCGCCGTTATAAGGTTGCTGACTCTGTTCGGTCGACTTCATACTGCCGGACGAGTCGATGATGAACAGGATGTTGGGTTTCGCTGCAACGCTGGCTTCCGGCGTCGACAAGAGTAGTTCAACATCATCTGCCCATACCGGACTTGCAACAGTGAGAGTTAGTAGCAGTCCTGCTACTGCCCAAGCGGAGTGCTTTAGCCTCATGTCCATATGATCAATCCTCATAATAAAATCGGTTCACAATGCAGCGGGTGCTATCGCGCCAGAGTGATTTGTGTGACTGTGCCGCGTTCCAGATCGACGCTAACCAACGCATAGGCTTCTTCCGAACGTTTCTGTGCTGCGTGAACAACCAGAAAATCGGCAAACTTCACTGCTTCTCCGTCAACGATGAAGCTCGTACTCGCGGTCAGTCGTGCACGTTCGTATTCTTTGTCACACTCGTCCGAACAGCCGCGATACGTCATCATGCCGTTCGTGGTCGCCGGTAAGATGATGTTTCCGGGCGACGCTTCAACCGCACTTATCAGCGTTTTCAGTTCAAAATCTGCGTAAGCAGATGAACAAATAAAGAGTGTGAAGAGCCAAAATGTTCTTCGTAATTGCATGACTGTTCTCCAAGTTTCTTTGTAGTCTTTCAATTCTAGTAGTCCGCGAGTTTTCACAAATTCGCCTAAAGCGAATTCGATTCCGGGCCGACGATATAGAACGCTTGCGTGTGCACAGCGGCTGCGTCCCGATTAGTACTCTCACCTGGGTCGCGAAGAGACTCCGCAGTTGCAGTTCCGATAAAGTGATAAGCGGACACGCCGCTGCCAGCGCCGAGGCTGAAGGCCCTGTCAGGAACGATTGACCAGTCTTCGTAGTCAACCTCAGCAAGCACCGAATCGTGCGAATTAATGGTTTTAGTGCTTGCGTCAGTGCCGGCAGTGTTGAACGACCCTGCACTCATGATGTTTTCCAGGCCCGTTTCAGCGGCCTGAAACGCTTGCTCGTAATTCTGATCGTTGCGTGCCATCGCGAGCTCTGTAATCGCGGTGTTCATGCCGGAAATTGCCAGGACAGTAATAACGACCAATAGCACTAGTCCGACGATGAGCGCCGCACCTCGCTGTTTTCTCTGTAATTGCATCGGTTTCATCAAATTGCTCTCACTTAAGTTCGGGCGTTACGCAACAAAATCGTTTTCGATACCTGCATGCGACGGAATTGGTCGCTGTATGTACCGAGGTCAACGTCGCCGGGTTCGTAATCGGTCGAATCCACAATGCCAATCTCAGGGCTTACGCCACGTACCAGCAACCAGATGCGTGCGGTTATTACACGTGCACCGGGAATAAAGTTGACGGCGTCATTGGGGTCATAGACACCCGCACCAGGGTTTACGTAGCGGTCGACGGTGTTGTCTTCGTCTATATCAATGCCCAACTGAATCTGAATGTTTTCAACACCCGGTGCGATTTCCTCGTCGATGATTGTCGGTGCGCCATCCACGGAGGCCAGACGTTTGCGACGCAGGGTCGGAACTCCTGGAATCAATGTTGAGTTATTCGCAACATAGTAGGAATTGACAATCAAGTTGTGTGTTGTCGAAGCAGGTTGTCCGGTTAGCGGATTGATCGCGACACTGAAAGTACTTGGCGGTGCGGTCGCGCTAAAAATTTCGCCTTGAATTCGCGTGGTTTGAATTTGCAGTCGGGTGTTGTCAATAGCGACCGGTGCGACGGTTGCCCGGCGTACGGTGATAATGTCGGAGTTGGCTTGCGCACCGGGTTGTGGCAGACAGGGCAGCGTGTACTGGTTGTTTTCACCGTCAACCGCCAGCGCAACGTCAAGCGCCCAGCCGTCACCACAAACATTCGGCTCAGGCAATGAATTAGGATTCTTGTCACCGAGAATCGAACGACCTTCAATCGCCATGCCACGACTACTGCGGCCCCAGTTGCTGGCCATGCGCATGTCGTTCTCAATCGTATCCAGTGCAAATTGAGCCGTTTCCTGCACTCGCGCGAGGGATTCGTTGATTACGAAAGCCTGGCGGCTTTGATTGTAAATTTGCACGGCGCCGATCATCAGAAATGAACCAATGGCGAGTGCGACCAATAGCTCAACCATCGTTACGCCGGTCTGTCTGCGTACAAATATTCTCGTTGATTTCATCATGCGCGTCGCCCTAGTTCGGAAGTACTGGAATCGTTATCGAGTAAGCCGGTTGTGTAGTTGATCCAGGTTCCGACCAAGTAACGTCGATGACGTAGTCCGGCGGGTTGCCGCTGTCATCGAAGGTTATTTCGACGTCGCCGTTTGGCAGAGTGTCTGTCGCCTGTTCTTTCCAAAGCAGGATGTCGTGCCCGGCCATCGCCACATCGTCGCAACTAACAACATCGGATACACAGCTGCCATCGAGGCCCGGGCCTTCATAGGCAATGCCGGCTCTGGGGTTTGCTCGAATACGGTCGGCGACATCGCCTGCCAAGGTCACTGCATGATGCCGCAGCATTGAGGTGCGACCGGCCTGCATGCTCTGTACATAGAGTCCGGCAATACCAAGCATGCCGACTGACATGATGACGAGCGCAATCAACACCTCAACCAGCGAGAAGCCTGATAGTTTTCTTGGTGGTCGACTTTGAATTACGAATGTCATTGAATTCTTTACCTATATATATGGGGCGGGCAACTAAGGACAGGTTTGACCCATGAGCGAGAGAGCGCTATTCACCATCGTGTAGTCGCGCAGAACGGTGGCGCGGCCAAGTGGTGTTGCTACGAACAAGCGCCCAGCCGAGTAATCTTTTGATGTTTCGACAAGGCCACGACTATCACAAACGATGATCTGCGATACCGCCACCGCGCCGCCGACGTTGCCGCGGCCAAGTCCAGTTGGGGCATAGCTGAAGTAAGTTGAATTGTTGGCTACGGCCACGTTTACGCCGGTGGCCATTGCGGGGTGAGCTCGCAGGACCGATTCGCCGATGCCGCCGCGGGCGATGTCGCCGTTCCGATCGATGAATATGATAAAGCCATCTTCCCAACTACCCTGGCAATCAGCATCTACGTCCATCGAATTGTTGCTGGCACATATCGTAACGTTCGATTTGGAGCGCGCGGCTTCGCTGCGTGCAACATGGAATGCGGCATGCAGGTCGTTGGCTGTGGTCGTAATTCGGCTGTTCTGGGTGAATGCGCTCAGGTTGGGCATGCCAAGCGTCAGCACGACGCCGACGATCAGCAAAGTGACCATCAATTCGTACAGCGTAAAACCATTTTGGGTGCGGTTTCTCATGCAAGCAATATAGAGTGCGGTGTTCATGACTGCCGGACTAGCTGACGAGCGGCCAAATCAGGCCGATAGGCGGTAGATCGAGACCGCTTCTATTTAACTTAATCCGCACAGGAATAGATTTCGCCGCGGCGCGTTTCCAGGGTTACACGAGGGCGACCTGTGTAGCTGACCACAAGTGCGTGTGGCGTCACTCGATCATGCAGGTCACAGACGACTATCGTGCCGTTGGTAGCGCGCTTCTGTGTCGCTCTGAGCGTGAAGCCGCGCCGGTTTGTGGAAATCCGGATATTCGGCCCGGATCTATGCGTTTGCAGGATCGGTTCGCCGGCGTCGATCCGCGGCGGCTCATCGCGATCGAGGTTACTAAACATAATCCAACCCTGGGACCAATCCAGGCTGGGCTGGCAGGAAGTGCCGTCAACGCTCGGGCAGATCGAGACCACGCTGCGACGCATAATTGATTCCTTGCGGGCAAGATGTATCGCATGGAAGAGTGCGTTCACTTCTGTTCGTATTCGACCATTTGCGTTCATTTTGGCGAACGAAGGTATGCCGATACCGATCAGTATGGAAACCAGCACAAAGGTCATCAGTAATTCGTACAAAGTAAATCCGCGGTTGAAATGGCGCATGACTAGACTCAAACCAAATTAGTCACTCTAAGCCTGCAGGCACGCCACTTCACGAGCCATAAGTGGGCTATACTTCGAGATTGTAGAAATTGAAAGGCTGGTAAAATGTCTCATTCGGGCATTCGCTCAGTATTCGACACATTCGGCATATTGCCGACGCCGCAACGACTTGAAGTCGCCGCTATTCTGCTTGAGAAACCGCAGCATTTATCCGCCGATCACATTATCGATCGCCTGCGGACAGCTGGCAGCGCAGTGTCTAAAGCGACGGTCTACAACACGCTGAATCTGTTCAGTGAACGCGGCCTCGTAAAAGAGGTAATGGTCGACCCGATTCGTAAGTTCTACGACTCAACGACACACCCACATCACCATTTCTACAACGTTGATACGGGTGAGCTGTCGGATATACCGGATTCAATGGTGAATTTCGAGATGCTACCGCGGATGCCTGAGGGCACAAGGCAAGAAAGCGTTGAGGTGCTGATCAAAGTTCGTAATCAGGCAGATTAGTCTGCCTGACCACTAATTAAAGCAATATTGCCTCTTTTCGGCGGCGGTTTGCGAGGCTATACTTCGCGCGCTGCCGGATTAGCTCAGTTGGTAGAGCACCTGC
>CAYWYT010000129.1:0-7203 GCA_964462665.1 uncultured Woeseiaceae bacterium
GTTGTTCATTTCGTTGACCTTGTCGATCAACACAAACCCTGGTTCAGCAAAATCATAGGTCGAAGCCATGATCAGATCCCAGACGCGTCGCGCCGGCATCTTCTTGTAAATCTTGCAGGCTACAAGCCCCTGCGTATCGGTGACGTAGTTACCGGCCTCAGGCCACTCGCGCCACACAAACTGACTGGCGTCATTAATATCCAGGCCTTCCTCGTCCACCTCTTTTTGCGTTACAGGAAAGGCAACATTCCAGTCCGTCTCTTTAATAACGGCCTGCATGAAGTCGTCCGTAACCAACAGCGAAAGGTTGAACTGCCGCAAACGGCCGTTTTCGCGCTTGGCACGAATGAATTCGAGAACATCCGGATGACCAACATCAAAGGTGCCCATCTGCGCACCGCGTCGACCGCCGGCGGATGAGACCGTGAAACACATCTTGTCGTAGATATCCATGAACGACAGTGGCCCGGACGTGTACGCGCCCGCACCCGTGACATACGCCCCTTTCGGCCGCAGGGTCGAAAACTCATAGCCAATACCGCAGCCGGCTTTGAGGGTCAGTCCCGCCTCATGAACCTTGTTGAGAATGTTGTCCATCGAATCGCCGACCGTGCCGGACACGGTGCAGTTGATCGTCGATGTTGCTGGCTTGTGTTCCCGCGCCCCTGCATTCGAGATAATTCGTCCTGCAGGTATCGCGCCACTGCGCAGCGCCCAGAGAAACTCCTCGAAATATTCATCCCGTTTCGATTCGTCTTCGACATTCGCCAGCGCTCTCGCAACACGCTGATAGGTGCTGTCGATCGACGTGTCTATTTTTTCTCCGTCTTTCGCTGTCAGTCGGTATTTCGTATCCCAAATATCAACTGACGCTGCTTGAAATTCGATGTCGGTGACCGTGCGTGCATCCAGATTTACGGCAGACTTCATGCCTTTCTTACTCCCTTTTCTCCGACTGGAGACCCCTAAAATTATTGTCAAGTCGCTCTTTTTTAAAGACAAAGAAGCCTGCCCACCGCGTTTGTGAAAATGCGCGGCGAGTGCCCCAAAAGGGCGTCTTTGCCTTCATTATTTGGACACAAGATGTTGTGTCCGGACGCTCACAAGATTATGCCCGAAACCGCCGACTGTCAAGGGTTTACGTGAATTTTCTCTACACCTTTTTCTTATTACAATACAATGACTTATAGATTGTACCGCAGTAAGTACTTTAAAAACATAGGAAAAAAAATGACACTTTCGTGAAATTAGTTATCCACTACATGTAGTGGCAGTAAGTAACCCGCTGATTGTGCTCATTATAGCCCCGTAAAACCTCCACGACGGCGTATTTGCTGCCTTGAATTGCGTATTCGAGACCCAATCTCGGCTAGCAACAGCACATTCGTAACAGCACATTTAGGAGATAAATCATGAGCATTATACGTTTTGAACCTTGGTCCCGCGTCGATCGCATGCATCGTGACAGCAACCGTAATTGGGTGCCGGCTGTAGACATCTTCGAAGAGGCAGAGCGCTTTGTGGTCCGCGCTGACCTACCGGGCGTGAACCCCGCTGACATCGAGGTAGACATGGATAACGGCGTGCTCAGCGTCGCCGGTGAACGCCTTCACGAGGATCGCAGCGATGTCGACGGCGTGTCGCGGTTTGAGCGCATAGCGGGTCGCTTCCGGCGGCGCTTTACATTGCCCGATAGCGCCGATGCTGACGGCATCAAAGCGAAGAGCAGCAATGGCATTCTGGAGATCAGCATCCCGAAGCAGGCTACAGTACAGGCACGCCGAATTACCGTCGAAGCAGCCTGATCCGTAATAACAAGGATGCCCGATTGCGACCCTTGGTCGCTATCGGGCATCCTTGTTTAAATGAACCGCTTCGCAGGCAAAATGTCTGAGACCGAAGTAAGTGATATAAATTACCTAACAACGAGGTAGCTGATGAAGATCCATTCCCGACTAGTGCTGACTGCCCTATTGCTGACGACTACCCTCGTCGCTGCTGCCCCATTACCCGACTCGGTCGACGGCGAAGCATTTCCGAGCCTGGCGCCACTGGTAGAACGGGCCTCTCCCGCAGTGGTCAACATTCGTGTCAGCCAGACTGTCACGCAGCGCTCTCCCATCGGGGACGAAGCATTCCGCCGCTTTTTTGGCATTCCCGACAGCAACGGTGGCCCGCGGGAAGTAGCCAGCGCCGGTTCCGGCGTCATCGTCGATGCTGAACGCGGCTATATATTGACCAATCACCATGTCGTCGCAAATGCGGACGAAATTCAGGTATCGCTGATGGACGGCGAAATACTCGACGCCGAAATTGTTGGCTCAGACGAAGCAACCGACATCGCTCTAATAAAAGTTACAGGCAAGGGTCTTATTGAGATGCCGATTGGCGACTCCGAGATTGTTCGCGTCGGCGACTTCGTACTTGCGATCGGCAACCCTTTTGGCCTTGGCCACACAGTTACGTCCGGCATTGTTAGTGCGCTGGGCCGTACCGGTATTAACCGCTCCGGCTACGAAGACTTTATACAGACCGACGCTTCCATCAATCCTGGTAATTCGGGCGGCGCGCTGGTCAATATGCGGGGTGAATTGGTCGGGATCAATTCAGCCATCATTAGTCGCTCCGGCGGCAATGTAGGCATCGGCTTTGCCGTACCCACCGAAATCGCCAAGTCGGTCATGAAACACATCCTGGATTACGGCGAGGTTCGTCGTGGCCTCCTGGGCGTTTCTATTCAGACCATCGATAGTGAAATCGCGAAGGCGCTGGAAATCGACGTGGACAGCGGAGCGCTTGTTTCGCTTATTGAACCAGGCTCGGCAGCAGAAGATGCAGGCCTGCGGGTAGACGACATTATCGTTGCCGTCAACGACGAGAAGATTTCGGGTGCCTCTGAATTGCGCAACACGATTGGCCTAATGGGTTCCGGTGAGGAAATCGATATTGAGTTTATCCGCGGTGACGAAACACTCTCTACAACCGCAACGCTTGGCGAACAACAACGCATCGCCAATGTCAGTTCCGGTGTAGGGTCAGACGTTCATCCTGGCCTCGAGGGCGCTGAATTCGGAACGTCATCGACGCAAGGCATCGAGGTCGAAAGCGTCGTTGCCGATAGCCCTGCCGCACAACGCGGATTACGCGCCGGCGACATCATTACGGCTGCGAATCGACGCGAGGTGCGAAACCTGGAAGACCTGGGGTCAATTGCCGCGGCCAACACCAGGCTGTTTTTACTTGTGCAACGGGACGAACGCGCTATATTGCTACAGATTCGATGACGTAACCCTCGACGACCGGATGCCTCTGACCCTCACAGCCGCTAAATATGCACGCTACGGCCTTGCTATGGCCGTCTTGTGCATTGCGGGCGCCTCGCAGGGCACGGAAATTGAACAGCAGCGTGATTTATTCAAGAGCGTATTCGCCGAAGTCGAACGCGGCAACTGGAGCGTAGTCACTGCTCTGAACTCGGCCGAACAAGACAGTCTGAAGCGCTATCCGCTGTGGCCTGACCTGCGCGCGACCTACCTGCGCGCCACGATAAAGAATGCCGATCATGCCGAGATTGAGGCGTTTCTCGACGAATATGGAACCCTCAAACCGGCTCGCGATTTGCGCTACCGCTATGCCTTGCACCTGGCAAACGCCGGTGACCTGGCTGACTACCTGCGTATTTATCAGCAGTTCTATCAGGGCTTCGATATCGAGAGTCTCGACTGCCTCGCACTACAGGCGGAGGTTGAAGGCGGCCGTGAACGACGCGTAGTAAACAGAGCCAAGGAATTGTGGCTGGTCGGTAGCAGTCAGGCGAACGAATGCGACGCGATATTCGAATTTCTGGAAGCGCAGAACCTGATCAGCAATAGCGATTATCTAAAGCGCTTCAATCTCGCCATCGAGGCAAAAGAATTTTCACTCGCCAGATGGCTAGGCCGGTCTATCGATCAGGCGCACGTTGATATTGCCGAACTATGGCTCAGCGCCCAAAGCGACCCGGAAAAGTTTGCACGCAAACACCTTAACTGGAAGAGCGACCGGGTCACACGACAGCAATTAGTCTACGCAATTGAGCGCATTACCTATCGTGACCCTGACATCGCGCATGAGCTATGGCTGCAGTTGAACAAACTGCACGGTTTTTCCGCGAAGCAGGAGTTGCTCACCGAACAACACATTGCTTTATGGACAGCTCGTGATCATTTGCCGGAATCTTATCTGCGCTTAACGCAATTACCGGCTGCCGCACAGAACGACGAAGTGTTGCGCTGGCGCGCGCGAACCAGCCTGCGCCAGAAAAACTGGAAGAACCTGCGTACTGACATCAGCCAGATGTCAGACGAGGAACGCGACACCGAAGAGTGGCTGTATTGGCAGAATGTCGCACTGCGACGCAAGGCACCGTCGGCCGAGGCAGACGCGGCGCTCACGGAACTTGCCGCTGAACGCAGCTATTATGGCTTCCTCGCCGCGGACGAATTAAAGCTGGGCTATGCATTGGACGATACGGAGTTCGCGGCTGACGAGACGATTATTGCAAACCTCGAGGAACGGCCGGAGCTCATTCGCGCTCGTGAATTGTTGCTGGTAGGACTCGACGGACGCGGTCGATCGGAGTGGGATAGTGTCGTCGCTTATCTGAACCCGGAACAAATGGTTCAGGCGGCGAAACTTGCCAGCCGCTGGGGTTGGCATTCGCGAGCAATTTCCACAATTGCCAGCGCTGGACAATATGACGACTTGTCGTTGCGCTACCCGCTCCCATACCACAGCATTTTCGAGCAGCACGCGGCGACTGCCAGCATACCGCCGCAATGGGCCTATGGCATCGCGCGCAGTGAAAGCCTGTTTATGCGCGATATTCGATCAAGCGCGGGCGCAATCGGGTTGATGCAACTGATGCCGGCGACCGGCAAAGAGGTCGCCGCGACCATTAGCCTGCCCTACTCCGGTGTCGATACATTGACCAATCCACAGAGCAATATTCGACTGGGTACGACCTACCTGGGGCAGATGGCCGAACGCTACGGCGGCAATCGAGTATTGGCCACGGCCGCGTACAACGCTGGTCCGCATCGTGTCGACAACTGGTTGCCAGCGTCGGGAACACAAGACGCACGCATCTGGATCGAGAACATTCCGTTCAACGAGACGCGTAAATACGTACGCCGCGTCCTGGCCGCAGAGACAATCTTCCATTGGCGCATGACGGGTGAGATCCGGCGTCTATCCAGCGAATTGTCTCAGGTCGAATCTGCAAGCCTGCTCGCCGCGCTGTAGAAACAAGGCAAATCGCCGTCGCACTCTTCCAGCAGCTCTCGAAATTCCTGTAAGCGACCGTGATACAGCGTAGTCGACGCCAATCGCGCGTTATTCAATTCACTTTCAAGCCATTGTGGCGCGGTCCTGTTCGCATCTGCATACAAGCGCTCCGCCGTATCCGCGAAAGAGCGCAGGCGCTCCTGCTTTAGCCGCCGTTTTTGCTCTGCTGCGAGATCCTCGTTGTAGATCGAACGCAGATCGTCGCGTGCCAGTGCCACCAGCGTTGAAAACTCAGCGCGTAATTCGCGACCTGCGCGCCATGCCGAAAATTCACTCGATTGTTGACGAGTTTCCAGCCAGCGCTGCATACCAATTTCTGCAACCGCCGTCGCGAACGACTCATTGAATTCGGTATCGTCTTTGATGTACAGCACCTGATGCGCCAACTCGTGAAACATCACCGCCACCAGGTCGGCCTCACCCCAATGCATCATTGTGTTGAGAACAGGATCACTAAACCGGCCCAGTGTTGAATAGGCAGCGACACCTCCCAAAGCGACATCGAATCCTTCGCGGCGCAGATCGTCCGCCTTTTTCTGCGCCGTCTCCTGCGAAAAATAGCCGCGATAACTGACACAACCAACAATTGGGTAGCACCAGGTTTTGGGCTGCAACGAAAACTCGGGAACGGCAACGATATTCCAGACGACGTAGTCTCTTTCGAGATCGGCATAGCTGCGATAACTGGCATTGTCCGGCAGACCCAGCACATCGATAGAGAATTGCCGTGCTTCGGTAACCACCGCTAGCTGCGCGACGAGTTCGGGTGAATACTCATCGGAGACAACAATATCTTCGATGGGCTCGCGCTTGTGGTTTATTTCCATCTGGCCGCGCGCCGCCTGCATGTAATAGCAGCCAGACAACATCAACAACGCTGCGGTGATGGCAAGTCTTTGACAACAAACGACAATGATCGGACTCATATAATCCTGTTTGCTAGAACCGCCTCAGGGGAATATACCTGAGAGTTGGTCCTGAGTTTTATGACGACACTGTGAAGTAGGTAGCAATCGCGATTGCGGCCGGGGAGTATTATGTTTACGGTATAAGCAACTGTCTGAGGTGAAAAGGTCCCAAGTGATCAGTTTATCCGCAATTCGAAGCAAGATGAGTACGGGAGGACGTTTGGTCCTCAGCGTGTTCGTGATTGCGTGGATGAATGCGACATTGCAGCCTTGTCTGATGGCGATGGAATTGCCGCCGACTGAGGCTGCACAGACATCTGAAGTTGCCGAGCAGGATAGTCATCACGGACATACAGCAACCCAGGTAGACCATGACGGCCCGGCGTGCCCGCATTGTCCGCCGTCCATGTCCCACGACGGCGATGCATGCGCCGTCACAGCCGTTACCGATTGTGACCTCTTACCGAAAGCAAAGCCCGGCGAAAGAACACTAAAGGCCGACTTTTCCGACACCTTTGACGCAGCGCTTTTAAATTATCACTTTTCCAGTCTGGACTTTGTTACTACAGAGTTGGTAGTCGCATCCCTCGACTGCACGAAGCCGAAATATGTCGTCGGCCCACCCATAAATATCCGAAACTGCGTATTCCTTAAATAGCGTATCCCTGCAACAACTCCATCTTTTATTTTGGTTTGTTTGCGAGGTGATCGCTCATGTCGATTTCTTGTGGGTTCGGAGCCCACTCATTTAAGTACGTAATTTCACGCGCCGGTTTCCGGCACAGCAGCGTTGTTCGCTCTTTTCTTGTCTACGCTTGCGTAGGGCTGGTGCTGCCCACAATTGCCAGCGCGCAGTCGATAGCGGACCCAGCGCACGAAGTTGAGCTTGATCAGGCGGTCACTCTGGCGATCGACCATAGTCTTGAGCTCGCGAGCATTCGGGTACGTTCCGATGCCATTCGGGCGGCAT
>CAYWYT010000130.1:0-7183 GCA_964462665.1 uncultured Woeseiaceae bacterium
GACATCTACTGATGAAACGTCTATTAGGAATCCTCGTAATCCTCGCCGCGACTTCGGTCGCGGCTGAGGAGGTCGAGAAGAACAACGATTTTACTACGGCACTAATGTCGGGTGATTTCTCAATAGGATTACGTGCTCGGTACGAATTCGTTGATCAGGACGGCATCGACGAAGACGCCAATGCCACCACGACGCGCTTGCGACTCAATTACAAGACCGCCAAGTGGAACAACCTGTCCGCCTTCGTCGAGTTTGATCACGTCTTTAATATTCTACTGAGCGATTACAACTCGGGGGGCGGCACCAGCCCAAACAAGGGTGAGTATCCCGTTATTGCTGACCCGGATGGCTCTGATCTCAATCAGCTCTATTTCGACTACGTTTCAAATCCGGCATGGAAATGGCGCCTGGGCCGACAGCGTATCCTGCTCGACAATCAGCGTTTCGTTGGCGGCGTAGGCTGGCGGCAGAATGAGCAAACTTTCGATGCGTTCAGCCTGACGAATACGGCATTGAAAAATACGACATTGTTTTATAGCTATATAGGGCAGGTGCGGCGAATTTTCGGGCAAACCGTTTCCGCCGGAAGCAACAATGTCGAAACGCATTTGCTAAATGCGAAGATCAAGTTCGGCGAGGACTGGGCACTAACGCCATACGCTTACCTGATCGACAACAAGGATGTTCTGGCGTTTTCGACATCAACAGTCGGCGCACGGTTTGCAGGTGATTTACCCGTGGGTGATGGCAAGATTTCGCTGCTTGCTGAGCTCGCGACGCAGTCCGACGCCGGGGACGCACCCGTGAGTTTCGATGCTGACTATTCTCATCTAACGGTAACCTGGGTCGGCGCCAGCGGCTGGTCTGCGGGCCTTGGCCTCGAGTCGTTGGGCGGAAACTCTGATCCGGGCGAGGCATTCAGGACGCCACTTGCGACCTTGCATGCCTTCAACGGTTGGGCCGATAAGTTTCTGACGACACCTGACTCCGGAATCAAAGACAGTTACGTCAGCCTCAAAGTCCCAGTCGGAAAATGGAAATTGACGGCGGTGTATCACGATTTCGCAGCAGAAACCGGAGGCGGTGATCACGGTACTGAAATCGACCTGTCCGCCGCGCTCAAAATATCCGACCGTTATGGACTGTTACTGAAAGGCGCCGTCTTCTCCGCTGACTCGGCGTCTACGCTGACGGATACCAACAAACTCTGGGTAATGCTAACCGCCAGCTACTAAATCTCTAACGGAAAAAGCCGCTTCCTATGGGAGCGGCTTTTTCTGTGGGAGCGGCTTCAGCCACGACTTCCCTAAGCGCTCTCGTGAGCACCTGACTCAACCGGTGTCTGGAACCAGTCGGGTTTCACTATCAGGAGGTCGCAGGGCAGATGTTCCAGAGTTCGCTCAGCTGTCGCACCGATAAAGAGCCGCTTCCAGCGATTTCTGGCGACTGCGCCCATAACGACAACGCTGGCATCGATACTTTCGGCCAGGGAGGCGAGTTCTTCGTGAGTTAAGCCGGAGGCGAGATGTGCTTTGTCGTCATCAATGCCGTGGAATGACGTGATCTCACCAAATCGCTTTTGGTGATCTTCATGCATTTGCTGCTCTATTTCATCGAATGGCAATGACACGGGAATATAGGCGTTGGCCGTTGCGGTGGCTACGGCAATGCGTGGGTCATAGGAATGAAAAGCGTGTACGGCACCGCTGACCTTTTCACCCAGGTACTTGCAGATATTCAAGATCTCATCATCGAGAGCAGCGGGCTTGTCGTGTTCATTCATTGGGTCAATTGCCGCAAGAAAAACCGGCTCGTCTGCGATTTCGATCGGTTTGACCAGCCACAGCGGGGCAGGACAGGTCCGAATCAGGTTCCAGTCAGTATTGGTCAAAACTGCGCGAGTTACTGCCGCATGATGATGCGTATCCTTAAAGACGATATCTGCCTTGCTATCGATGCTGCGGCGAACGATCCCTTCGTATAGAGGATGATCCCAGAGCGCCGTCGTCAGCACCGAAATTCCCTCTGCGCGCAGCGGCTCAGCCAGAGATTCCAAATGCTTTTCCTCTCTGGCAATAACTTCTGCTCGTGCCTTCTCCAAGGATGGAGAATCAAACAAGCGATCACCACTCAAGTATTCGTTGTAGTAACAAAGAAGAAGTTCGAGTTCCGCGCCAGTCTGTCTGGCTAGCCACGCCGCGCGGTGCATTGCAGGCTGGAGCTCGGCAGTTGGGTCAATAACCGCAATAATCTTGGTAATTTCGCGCATTTGGGGGTTCCTAATCAGGTGAGAATTTCGGTTCTCTTACATCCAGACAAAATACTAGTGCCCGGAAGGGCTCCGGACCATACGGCGTGATGCCTAGGTGATAGCGGAATTTACGTACTCGCCGGTAGGTGGATGTACGGATTTTCTCGCAGCGCGGTCTACGCTTAACTTACAGGTAATGAAATCGACAGGATCCGTACATGTCTGACCACGAATTGCTACGCGAGCAAATGGAAACGAAAAAGGCAGAGCTAACTACTCGGCTGGAGAGAATTACTGCCAATCTGCGTCGCGGATATGACGCGGATTCGAAAGAGCGGGCAAAGGAACTGGAAGACAGCGAGGTCGTTGATGCCTTGGGCAATGAGGCGCGTGAGGAGATTGCAAAAATTTCCGCCGCGTTGGGCCGCGTTGACGCCGGTAAGTACGGATCGTGCATCGCTTGTGGGACAAAGATTGCGCCGCAGCGGCTAGCGGCATATCCGTATGCGGATGAGTGCATCGAATGTGCGGAATTTGATGAGCACCGGCGAGCAAGACAGTAGGAGCGGCTACAGCGACATATGCATTCGAACCAGGTCGGCGAGCGATCGAGCTTCCATTTTCTCCATGACCCGGGCGCGATGGATTTCAACTGTGCGTTGACTCACATCCAATTCGTACGCAATAACTTTGTTTGGCTTGCCGGTTACGACCAGGTCGAAGACCTCACGCTCCCGGTTCGTCAATTTCTGTAGCCGATGTTCAACTTCAGCGTGTTGTTTGAGTTCTTCGCGGCGTTCCTTGTCAGTCAACAGCGCTTCTCGTATGCGGTCGAGCAATTCCTGGTCGCGAAACGGCTTCTGAATGAAATCGACAGCGCCTTTTTGCATAGCATCTACCGCCATCGGTACATCGCCGTGCCCGGTAATAAATATGATAGGTAGCGTGTTGCCGCGAACAATCAGCTCTTCCTGAAGCTCAAGGCCACCAAGACCTGGCATGCGAATGTCGAGTACCAGACAGCCCGCGCGGTGATCTTCTTCGCGTTGCAGGAACTCGTCCGCGGACGCAAATATCTCATGCTTGATATTGACCGACTCCATGAGCGCCTGCATGCCGATCCGGATTGCAGGATCATCATCGACGATAAAAACGGTCTGCGAGCTGTTAGAATTTTCAGACATATCCGAATTTGAACAGAGTGTCGTCGATTTTGCGAATTTTAAGCCGTCAGGAGCCACGTCAATGGACCCATTAGCGCACCTTGCCATAATCTGGGCGGGTGTATTTGTGGCCGTCGTGTTGGCGAAGCTGACTCGATTGACGCCCGTATTGTATTTCCTGTTTGTCGGCAGTCTGCTGGTAAATCTGGGCGTTCTTCCTGCGCAGAGCGGCGACTTTATCCGGACATTCGCAGAACTTGGCATCATTTTCATCATGTTTGCGCTGGGTTTCGAGGAATCAACCGATAATTTCGTAGCGAGCATCAAGCGTAGTTGGGGTATCGCCTTATTTGGTGCGCTGGCGCCGTTTGTCGTTGCCTACGTTATTGCGGACTACGTCTGGAATGATCCCAATATCTCTCTGATGTGCGGTCTGGCAATGACAGCAACTGCCGTGTCATTGACGATGGTGTCGCTCAAAAGCCTTGGTCTACACAAATCAGTGGTCGCGACCCGCATCATGACCTCGGCAGTACTTGATGATATTGGCTCTCTCGTGATGGTGGCGATTGTTGTGCCGTTAGCGGCAGGAGAGGAAACGTTCACGTTGGCCTCAACACTGATGATCGCAGGCAAGGCCGTTTTGTTCTTCGTGATCGTGACCATTATTGGCATCTGGATATTCCCACGCGGGAATATCACCTGGGTGCAAAAGATTCCGTTTATTCGCGCGCTTAGTTTGAAGAACTACCTCACGTTTGACGAGGGCAGGTACGCCACGCTCGCTATATTGCTGGCAGCTCTGGTCGTCGGCCTGCTCGCGCACTATTTCGGGTTTCATCCGGCGGTCGGCGCCTATATGGCGGGGCTCATCGTTCGCGAGGAACATTTTCAGCTCAAGAAGCGGGCGGCGAAGCAAGATGACGCGACACAGGGTGCGAATGTGTACGAGGAAACCAAGCGTATCGTCGACGATGCGGCTTTCTCCTGGGTTGGTCCGATTTTCTTTGTCGACCTGGGCGCGAAGATTCTATTCGACTGGGATTTGCTGGTCGTGATCCTGCCCTACGCGATTGCCATGACAGTCGGTATCTTCGTCTTTCAAGTTACGTCCGCGGCGCTCGCGGCACGCTACACCAGTGGCATGAAGCGGGCAGCAAGCATCATGATCGGCTTTGGCATGCTCGGCAGAGCCGAGCTGGCGTTCGTCGTAATCGATATCGCCTATGTGCAGCACGATATCCTGAACACGGAAGCATTCTTCACGCTCATGGTTACCGCGTTCTTTCTCAATATTCTGGTACCCATCTGTATCGGCTTATGGCGACCCGTTTACCTGCGTGAAGAGGCTGGCTAGTCCAGGCGTTTGGAGAAGCGCAGGGCTGCCGCAGTCATTACCACTACCGCGAACGTGGCCAGATAAATCAATTCGCCGGGCATGTCGGTCAGATCTGCCTCGCGCAACATGATGCCGCGTGCCAAGCGGATGAAGTGCGTTATTGGTAGTGCCTCACCCAGGTACTGTGCAAATCTAGGCATGCCGTCGAACGGAAAAACAAATCCGGACAGCAGGATAGACGGCAGGAGCAGGAAAAATGTCATCTGCATGGCCTGGAACTGAGAACTCACTGCCGTCGATACAAACAGTCCGAGCGCCAGGTTGGCGGCAATAAACAGCAGAGCGGCCAAATACAGATCCACAATACTGCCGCGCACGGGCACGTCGAAAAGTAAGTCGCCGGCAATCAATATGACGGCTAATTGCAGGAGGCCTATGACGATATACGGTATGACCTTGCCGATCATGAGTTCGGCGCTGGTAACCGGCGTGTTGATCAGTAATTCGAGGTTACCGCGTTCACGCTCTCTCACCACAGCGACCGCTGTAAATATCAACATCGTCATGGTCAGGATTACGCCAATCAGGCCGGGAATGACGTTGACCGGCGTTCTTCGCTCCGGGTTGTAGTAGGGCCGCACCTCGATCTGCGCGTTCTTCTGCGGCTGCGGGTCCGTGTCGAAGCCGATCCGCATCTGTTTTAATCCGGCGACGATGCCGCCAATCGTAGGGTCGCTGCCATCAACCAGCAGGTGCACAGCAGCTCGCTCCGGGTCAATAACGCGGCGATCGAAGTCCACCGGAATATGTACGCCAACCGATATCTCACCCGCTCGCATGAGTGCGTCGAGATCGGCAACTGTATTTACGTAGGTCGTAATGTTTGTAACCTGAGTTTGCTGTAAGCGCGCCGTGAACTCTCTGGATAAGTGTGTATTGGCTTCGTCGGCCACCGCAGTTGTCAGGTTTCGTACGTCCGTATTGATGGCATAGCCAAACAACAGGATCTGCATTAGCGGAATTGCGAGAATCATTGCGAACGTCAATCTGTCGCGCCGCATCTGGCGAACTTCCTTGCGCGTCACAGCCATTAATCGAGACAGGCTCTTCATGCGGCACGCTGCTGTGGTTTCATCGTAACGGCGACAAAGACGTCTTCCAGTGAGGCAGAACTCAGATGGGTATCGGCTGTAACATTGCTGCGCGCCAAATTCGCTTTAACCAGTCCCAGAGCATCGTCAATCGATGTCGGTATCAAGACACGCAATCGAATACCAAGCTGGGTAACACTCGCTACCTCCGGCATATTTTGTATCACCGCCTGTGCAGCATACGGATCGTCGGCCAGCACTTCGATAATCGTCATGCCGGTATTGTCTTGCAGCTCCTGCGGCGTGCCGTCGGCGACTTTGACGCCGTGGTCCAGGATCGCCAGGCGATGACAACGTTCAGCCTCATCCATGTAGTGAGTGGAGACCAATATCGTCGTACCTGCTTGTGCGAGACGGAACAGGTTCGCCCAGAAGTCGCGGCGACTTTGTGGATCAACGGCGCTGGTTGGTTCATCGAGCAACAGTAATTCTGGCTTGTGCAAAACGGCGCAGGCGAGGCCGAGTCTTTGCCTTTGGCCGCCACTCATGGTGCCGGCGAATTGCGTGCGCTGCTGTGTCAGGTCGTACTTCTCAAGTAGTTCGTCAATGCGAGACACTCGCTTGGCTTTCGGGTAGGAATAGATCTCTGAAATAAACTGTAGATTCTCAAGCACGGTCATGTCGCCGAACAGTGAAAACCTCTGCGTCATATAGCCGATCTTGGGTTTTAGATCTTTCGAGTTCTTCGGCACTTCATAGCCGAGTACGTCGGCGCTACCTTCGCTGGGCGTTAGCAGACCACAGAGCATCCGAATAGTTGTTGATTTGCCGCAACCATTAGGGCCGAGGAAACCGTAGATCGACGCGCGCGGTACGTCCAGATCAAGATGGTCAACCGCAGTAAGATCGCCGAACCGTTTGGTGAGTCCGCGGGCGCGAATGGCGAGATCGTCGTTCATAGCTCTACAGACACCGGAACACCGTCTGGCAGGCGCTTGCCACTAGTTTTAATATCTATCTTGGCGGCGTAGGTCAGATGACCACGATCTCGTTCTGTTAGTGCGAAGTAGGGCGTAAACATGGCTTCGCTGGCGACCCAACGTACGCGGCCGTCGAGCATTGCATCTATGCCATCGATGCTCACCTTGACAGCTGCACCAACGCGAAGACTGATGCGCTGTTCTTCAGGTACGTAGACGCGCGCATGAGGTTGATCGCCCGGTAATAGAATCAACATCGCCTGCCCTGGGCTGGGGCGCTCGCCGACTTCGAACAGGCGGCTGTCGACGATGCCGTCGACCGGCGCGATTATTTGGTGGCGCTCGACATCAACAGCGAG
>CAYWYT010000131.1:0-7169 GCA_964462665.1 uncultured Woeseiaceae bacterium
GGCGGCTCGCTCGAGGCGTTTCTGCGTAATTCCGAAGTTAGCGTAATAGTCATCAACGTTCGGTATGCCCTCGAGATCGGCAATACGCTCGCGCTGAATCCTGAGAGCCATAACAACGTTAGCGTCGCGCAGTCCGTCATCAAGATTATCGATGATTTTCGCAAACGGCATTTCATTTGTATCGGGCGCGAGTGCCGGCGGTGAAATCAGTCTGATTTCTCCCGTACCCAGCGTGTGCAGGCCCTGTACTACGGATCGGGCAACGCGGGAATGGGCTATGTCGCCGACGATCGCAACCTTGAGATCGGCAAAATCTCCGAGTCGCTGCCGAATGGTCAGAAGATCGAGCAGGCCCTGCGTCGGATGTGAGACATCTGACTCACCCGCATTCAATATGCTGATGTGGTCGCCAACATTTCCTGCGATGAATGCCGGAACACCTGCGCTGGCGTCGCGGATGACCATGATGTCGACCTGCATCGCCTGCAGTGTGTAAATAGTGTCGAGAATACTCTCGCCTTTTTTGCGCGAAGACGTATTCACGTCGAGATTGAGAACGTCTGCGCCGAGCCGTTTCGCCGCGAGATCAAACGATGCACGCGTGCGCGTACTCGGTTCGAAGAAGAGGTTCGCAACGGTGCGCCCTGCGAGTGAGGAATTGCGTACTGCGGCGCTGCCGAGTGGACTGACGAAGCGCTGCGCTTCGTCGAGTAAATCACTCAGGGTTGTGCGGTCAAGTCCCTTGAGAGTGAGTAAATGCCGCAAGTTGCCGTCCGCATTGAGCTGCAGGATGGCGTCGTCGTCGAGGGCAGGAAAGGTCTCGGGCGTTTGCATGGCGGGGCAAGTCTACTGTCAAAACTTGCGGGCGGCCAGATATCTCTCAGCGATCAATACGGCTGCGGCGCTGTCGATTGATTCCTTGGTGATACGCCCGCGAGCTCCGGCGGCTCGGGCGTCCTTTAGCTGTGCCTCGGCCTCGATCGACGTAAAGCGCTCATCAACGGTGTCGATCTCTAATTCGAACAGCGCAAGAGTTTCAATAAACTGATTGACGTAATTCTGCATATCGCTGGCCGAGCCGTCCGCGTGCGTTGGCATGCCGACGACCAGCCGACCTGGCCGCCATTCCTTGATCAGTGCTGCAATTTTCTCTTGGTCTGGGCCGGAATAGTCGTTGCTAACTACACCGAGCGGACTCGCAGAGGAGGTAATAGTCTGACCGACAGCGACTCCGATACGTCGCCGCCCGTAGTCAAATGCGAGAATTGTCTCCGCCACGGCTTGGTCAGGCGTGCCCGGCGCCGGGTGCGATTTGGTTGATGTCGATACCCAGGGTTCTGGCCGCCGCGGTCCAGCGCTGGTCAAATGGCAGATCAAATACGATATCCGGCGTCGCAGCTACGCTAAGCCAGGAGTTGGCGAGCATTTC
This sequence comes from uncultured Woeseiaceae bacterium, assembly GCA_964462665.1. Classification (GTDB taxonomy): domain Bacteria; phylum Pseudomonadota; class Gammaproteobacteria; order Steroidobacterales; family Woeseiaceae; genus UBA1847. The sequence continues at coordinate 1,430 of CAYWYT010000131.1, forward strand.
GTCCTCCAACTGACCCGCTCCCCAACCAGCGTAACCCAATGCAACCAGTGATTTTTCAGGCCCATCGCCGGTTGCCATTGCGGCAAGAATGTCGCGCGAAAAGGTCAGGTGAATATCGTTGCAAACCAGGATTGAGTTTTCGTAAGTGTGGCCGGGGCCATGCAGCACGAAGCCTCTTTCAGTTCCAACCGGCCCGCCGTCCAGGACCGCGCTCGCAGCAGTGGCAGAATCGGCACTTTTCAGATTCAGCTGCTCGAAAACCTCACCTAATGTCAGCAGCAGCGGCCTGTTTATGACGATCCCCAGCGCACCCTCATCGCTATGCTCGCAAATCAGCGTAACGGTTGATGAGAAATTTGGGTCGGCCATACCCGGCATAGCGATCAGCAGTTGATTGCTTAGTGATGCGGCTTCCAGCATCGCCACTTTAGTCCACGCTCGCAGTCGATGGCAGTAGCTGTGCGCTAAACAAGAACTTGTAAGCGAACAGAACGCGATCGTAGTCGGCCGCGACCTCGTCGGGAAACGGCTCGTAGGGTGAGGCGCGCCGCAGAATGTCGAGCGCTGCCTGATCGACAACACGCGAGCCACTGGATTTGCGAATGATCACTTCAGACAACTGGCCCGAAGATTCAATTTTGACTTCCAGAGTAGGGCTGCCGGTCAGGTCGTCGAGATCGCCGAGTTCGGCGAAGTACTCGTCGCCAACTGCCTCAATACGACGTTTCCAATTGTCCAGATAGCCCGCGATGGTCGATTCACGTGTATCCACGCTGATAATCAATTGTCGCGGGTCATCGTCATGTATCAACATGCTGGCGTTTTCTTCCTGCGGCAATGGCAATGTCTGCTCACTGCCGGACTCCAGAGCGATCGCGGTTGAGTTTTCCGGTTGCGGTTTTTCGCGAAGCTGATCTGAGACCTGCCGATCCTGATCGTTTTGTGTGGTGAGAACCTGATCGGCCGATAATTCGTGCGCCGTTGACTCCAGTAAGCTCTCGCCGTCTTCCGCACCAAGGTTGTCGATGGGCGAGACACTCTCCAGTGGCGAGCTGGGTCGTACATCGGCTGTCGTATTGCCGCCGCCAAGCTGCGATGCCTGCGCGAGGTACTCCGCTTCATCTGGCCGGTCAATTTGCTGGTCAGGGTCGGCCACGATCGTCACTTCGAGGGAAATCGCGTCGGAGAAATCGTCGAGAAGATAGGGGTTGAAGGTCACACCGATGATCAGGACGCCGTGAATTAGCGCAGCAAGGAACAGCATTGCCGGTAATCGGTCAGGGACCGCCGGTGCGACAAGCTGGATCTCATCAATCGGATCCAAATTTCTGGCAATAGTGGCCATGGCTCAGTATGCGCAATCTCCGCGAGCAGTTTACTTAAATCGTTAGCAAGTTGTGCGAAAGCCCTTAATCAAGCCAGTTCAGACTCGATCGCGTCGAACAACAGGCCTGCAATATTGAGATCAAATTGTGTGTCCAGTTCTCGGATGCCGGTCGGGCTCGTGACATTGACCTCGGTCATATAGTCGCCGATCACATCGATGCCCGCGAAAATGACGCCGTGTTCCCGCAGCACGGGGCCAACACGCTCGCATATCGCACGATCAGCGTCGGAGAGTTCCTGAGCTACGCCTGTGGCCCCCATCACCAGGTTGCCGCGGTTGTCGTCTGGCGCCGGAATTCTGGCGAGCGCATAAGGAACCGCTTCGCCGTTGACCAGCAATATGCGTTTGTCCCCGAGACTTATTTCCGGGATGAACAATTGCGCCATCGCAAATCGTTGGCCGTAGTCAGTAAGCGTCTCGAAGATGACGCTGGCATTCTTATCACCCTTCTTGATGACAAAAATTGACTTGCCACCCATGCCATCCAGGGGTTTTACGACAATGCGTTCGTGTTCGGACAGAAAAGCCCGCATTTCATCCATTGAGCGCGTAATCAATGTCAACGGTGTGCACTCTGGGAACCAGGCTGTGTAGGCCTTCTCATTCATATCCCGCAAGGCCTGCGGCCGATTCACGACCAAGGCGCCGGCGGCGGCTGCGCGATCCAGAATATAGGTCGTGTAGACGTATTCCATATCGAACGGCGGGTCTTTTCGCATCAATATGACGTCGAGGTCACCCAGCTCGATGCTCTGAGCGCCGCCAAACTCGAACCAATCGTCATTGTTATCGCGGACGGTGAGCATTTTCGAGTGACCGATTGCTTTTCCACCAAGAATCTTGAGGTCGCTTTGCTGAAAATAGTGGATTTCGGCGTCGCGGCGCGTTGCCTCAAGCAACATTGCAAACGAGCTGTCCTTGTACGGCGTGATGGACTCGATAGGGTCCATGATCATGCCAATGCGAAGCGGTCCTGACGGCATCGTTGCGGTTTGTTCCTGTGGTCGGGTGTGAGCGGCCAACTATACATTGGAATTAGGGGGTAAACGCCGAAAATTCCTCGAATTTTATCGTCTGCGGCGAGCGTCGTAGCGGGAGTTATGTCAATATGGTACAAGTCGGTTTTAGTGAGGAAATTTTGTGTCCAGTAATGCACCTCGGAGTCTGAACGGGCTCAAGATTCTCGTAGTTGATGACAGCAAAACGATTCGTCGCACAGCCGAAACGTTGCTGACAAAAGAAGGATGTCAGGTATTTACGGCGATTGATGGTTTCGACGCTTTGTCGAAGATCGCCGATCACCAGCCTGACCTGATCTTTGTCGATATCATGATGCCACGCCTCGACGGCTACGAGACTTGTTCCCTGATCAAGCACAACAAGACCTTTAAGCAAACGCCGGTCATCATGTTGTCGAGTAAAGACGGCCTGTTTGATCGTGCCAGAGGGCGTATCGTCGGCTCCGAGCAATACCTCACCAAACCTTTCACCAAGGACGAGCTTCTTGGTGCGATTTCAAATCAGATCGGCTAGGCGCCAGGGACTTATTTGATGTCAGTAATACTTATCATCGACGATTCGCCGACCGAATTGCACTTGTTTCAGAACATGCTGGAGCGCAGTGGGTTCGCCACACTTGTCGCAGACAGCGGCGAAGAGGGTGTGCGACAAGCCAAAGCGTCTCGTCCTAACTGCATTCTGATGGATGTCGTCATGCCCGGTATGAACGGGTTTCAGGCGACCCGAAAATTGACCCAGGATCCTGACACCGCAGGAATTCCGGTGATCATGATCACCACCAAGGATCAGGAAACCGACAAGATCTGGGGCATGCGCCAGGGCGCAGTTGAGTATCTAGTCAAGCCAATTGATGAGAAGCAATTGGTGGCTAAAATTAACGCTGTGATGGCAGCCTGAATGAGCGACGCCGTCGACCTTAAATCACTGCTGCAAGAACCGTTTGCGTTACTGACGGAAATCGAGCGTCGCAGTCGCCGTGCGCATTCGGGCACAGGAGGCGCGGATGCGCCGGATGAATGGGTTGGCGTTGGTTTTCGCATCGGCGAAGAACAATTCGTGGCGAATCGAAACGCAGTGCGCGAAGTCTTGATGCTGCCTGAGGACATGACGCGAGTGCCTGGCGCGCAGCGCTGGCTATTAGGTATCGCCAATCTGCGTGGCCATTTGTTGCCGCTCGTTGATGTCAAATTGCTGCTCGGAAGCGGTCGAACCTCACTGCGAAGAACAACGCGTGTTATTTCAGTTAACCATCGCGAAATCCCGGCCGGACTCGTGGTTGATGAGGTATTGGGGTTCAGGCGGTTTGGTAATCACGAATATACTGATGAGTGGCCAGAGACCCTGGTTCGTTGCGATCGCTTCTTAACAGGAGCGTATCAACGCGGCGAGGAGGTTTGGCCGACGCTGGATTTGTTCAGCTTTATAGAGAGCAACTTGTTCTTGCAAGCTGCGGCGGAAGCGTAATTACGATGACACAGAGTTGTAAATAGATGGCAAACAAAGCGGATACATCAACTAAGTTTCGAATCGTTAGCATGCTGGCAGCAGTTTTCTTGCTGGTGTCGGCGGCGCTCGTCTACCTGCAACAAGGTGGCGGTTCGTCATCGGCCGAATTAGCGGCGGCATCGCAATCGGTGCCGAGCCTTGCCCGAGGTGCCGTACGCGGTGAGGAAGGTGCATACGACAAGCTCAGCGACGGCGTGACCCGACTCGAAGAACTACGCCGCGCCGCTGGCGCGTCAGCGCCGGGCGCATCCGCCGACTGGCAAGTGCTCGTATCGCGCGCGTCTGCAGTATTGAGCAGTCGCAATGACGTAGAGGCTATGTACGGAGCCGTAACGGTTGCGGCGAAACGCGCCGCTGCCATTGTGCAAATGTCAGATGGGCTGCTCGATAGCTCAGGATCTACTGCGATCATGCAGCAGTTCCAACAGCGCGCAGACAACATCCGGCAACTCGCGACCAGCTTGGCGCAATCTCCGGATGCCGCTAACGCAACGGCGATAGAAGATCACGTCACGTTCCTGCGAGCGGTCACGGCAGGCCTGGCAGGTGAAGGCAGTCAATATGATATTCGACCTCTGGGTGAAGCAGCGCGTGAAACCACATTGACACCCATTCTCGGCGACCTGGCCGATTTGGAAGCGCAGTCACAAATTATTTCCGCCAGTGTGCGTCAGGTTGCCGGGCTCTCTACGGCACTGACCGAACTCGATAGCAGTGCAGCGAAACTTGGCCAGGCATTCGTCAACTCTGGCGGCGACAGCGTTTTGCCAGGATTTCTTCAGTCGGCATTGATTCCGTTGGTGTTGATCGGTTTGGCAGTGATTTTTATTCTGGTTTTATTGTTATTAAATTCGAAGAGTGCATCCTTCGAACGGATGGCCAAAGAACAGGCCGATCAAAACGATCGCAACCAGCAGGCTATTTTGCGTCTACTCGATGAGATGGGAAGCCTTGCTGACGGTGACCTGACGGTCGAGGCAACGGTCACGGAAGATATCACCGGCACCATCGCGGACTCGTTCAATTATGCGATCGAAGAGCTACGCAAGTTGGTAGCTACGGTTAACGAAACATCGATCATGGTCGCCTCAGCTGCCAAGCAAACGGAAAACACTGCAACCCACATGGCGAAGGCGGCTGAAAATCAGGCCCTCGAAATCAATGCGGCGACAGAGTCGGTGGTATCGATGGCCGCTTCAATCGAGGAAGTGTCCGGTAATGCCGAGCGCTCATCCGATGTTGCTCGACACTCAGTTGAAGTCGCCCACAAAGGTGGTGAGGCGGTACGACGAACAATCGATGGCATGAACGCGATTCGTGAAACCATTCAGGACACATCCAAGCGCATCAAACGTCTTGGTGAAAGTTCTCAGGAAATCGGCAATATCGTTGAATTGATCAATGACATTGCCGAGCAGACAAATATTCTGGCATTGAACGCATCTATTCAGGCGTCGATGGCAGGCGAAGCGGGACGCGGTTTTGCGGTGGTGGCCGACGAGGTGCAACGACTCGCGGAACGCTCCACCAATGCCACCAAACAAATTGAAGTCTTAGTACGCACGATTCAGGCCGATACCAATGAGGCTGTAGTATCAATGGAGCGCAGTACGACCGACGTAGTTGGTGGTGCGTTGCTGGCAGAAAACGCGGGCGCCGCTCTTGATGAGATCGAGCAAGTATCGAACCAGATCGCGAGTCTCGTACAAAATATTTCAGGGTCGGCTCGACAGCAGGCAAGTTCAGCTGCTGACGTTACGCGACGTACGACTCGACTTCGAGAAATCAGTGAACAAACCGGCAAAGCGACGACCGCGACGGCAGCAG